>CAMLSI010000105.1 GCA_946482585.1 uncultured Lysobacteraceae bacterium | reverse complement strand
CGTGTTTCCGGAGATGGCCGAACGGCTCGCGAAAGCGACCGCCGCGAAGCAGGCGAAACGCGGCTACGACGCGGCGGCGACGACGGACGCGCTGGCCGAGGCGCTGACCGAGGACCTCGTCGAGATCGGCCAGGACAAACATTTCCGCGTGACGTTCGATCCGGACTTCACGCCGCGGCCGCCGGGCACGCCGGCGGCGCCGACGCGCGAGGAAGTGGCCGCATACCGCGACGAGATCGCGCGCATGGGCTTCGGTATCGAGCGCGTGCAGCGGCTGCCGGGCAATGTCGGCTATCTCGAGGTGCGCGGCTTCGCCGAGCTCGCCTACGTCGGCGAGGCGTACACGCAGGCGATGGCGCTGCTGAGCGGCACGGATGCGTTGGTGCTCGACCTGCGCCGCAACGGCGGCGGGCAGCCCGAGAGTGTCGCGTATCTGCTGAGTCATTTCTTCGGCGTCGACGACGAGCGCCATCTCAACGACATCTACGACCGTCCGGAAAATCGCACGCGCGAATACTGGACGAATCCCGCGGTGACGGTGCGCTATACGAAGCCGATCTACGTACTGACGTCCGGCGATACGTTCTCCGGCGGCGAAGAAGCGGCCTACGATCTGCAGACGCAGAAGCGCGCGACGCTGGTCGGCGAAACCACGGGCGGCGGCGCGAATCCGGGCGACGTCGTCGCGCTCGGACACGGGCTCGTCGCATTCATCCCGACGGGCAAGGCGATCAATCCGATCACGAAGACGAACTGGGAGCACGTCGGCGTGAAGCCCGACGTGGCCGTGCCCGCGGCGGAGGCGATGAAGGTCGCGTACGTCGCGATCCTCAAGGATCTCGCGGCGAAGACGACCGATGCCGGCGCGCGCGAACGCATCGAACGTGCGCTCGCGCGCGTGGCGCAGGACGAGGTCGATCTGCCGCGGTATTTCCCGCGCAAGCGGTAGGCCTGTGCGTGTCGACGGACACCGCCGGAGCGCGGTGTCCGTCGACACGCGCGCTACTCGCCGAACTCGTCTCCGAAAATCGCATCGACGAGCGCGAGGCGATACAGCACCGCATCGCCGACGCCGTAGGTGCCCATGTAGAGCTGGCCGTTCGCGCTGACGCCGAAGCCGGTCGGCGGTTTCGGCGAGTGGCCGAGCGCGGCGCTGGTCCAGACCAGGCCGTCGCCGCTGTCGGCGGCGTAGACGTTGCCGTTGCAGAAGTCGGCGTAGACGTAGCGGCCTTCGAGGTTGGCGTAGACCGCGTTGCGCAGGCGCAGGCCGCCGACGACGGCACAGCCCTGGTTGTGGTCGTATTCGATGACGGGCTGCCAGAGCCCGGTCATGTCGCAGCCCGGGTCCGGATAACAGTGCGTGCCTTCCATGCGGTTCCAGCCGAAGTTCACGCCGCTCGCCGTGCCGGCCGGCACGAGATCGACCTCTTCCCAGAGCGACTGGCCCACGTCGCCGAGCCAGAGATCGCCGTTGGCCGCATCGAAGCTGAAGCGGTACGGATTGCGCAGGCCCAGCGCCCAGATTTCGGGACGCGCGCCGACGACACCGACGAAGGGGTTGTCGGCCGGAATGCCGTAGGGCTGACCGACTGGAACATTGTTCACATCGATGCGAAGTATTTTTCCGTACAACTCTTCCAACGACTGTGGATCGTGCACCGGCGTGAACGGCGGTCCGCCGTCGCCGCAGCCGATGTAGAGGTAGCCGTCGGGACCGAAGCGCACTTCGTTGCAGTTGTGCGTCGGATGCGGCTGACTCAAGGTCAGCAGTTCGGTCTCCGACGCGGGATCGGCCGCGAGCAGCGGCCCCGGCAGCAGGCGGAAGCGCGCGATGCGCGAGGCCTGGTCGAGCCGGATGTAGTGCACGTAGACATAGGGATTGGCCGGAAACGCGGGCGACAGCGCGAACCCGGTGAGGCCCTGCTCGAAACCGGTCGAGCGCGTGCGGTCGGTGATGTCGAGGAACGGCACGGTGCGCAGCACGCCGTTCTCGACGAGGCGCACGCGGCCGGGCTGCTCGGCGATCCAGAGCGTGTCGGGATAGAACGGCGACGACACGATGGTCGTGAGCCGGTCGAGGTCGGTCGCGACCGGCTCGAAGGTGATGAGATCGGCCTGTGCCGTGGTTGCCGCGGCGGCCGCGCACAGCGCGACCGCCCGGATGATGCTGTTGAACACGCGCGCCCCCTGTGGCCCGTCTCTGCGCGGGATGCTAGCGGCAAGCGGCCGATGTGCCTATCGAGCGCATGCCCGGCGGCCTCTGCCGAGGCCGCTCATCGAAGGATCGCCGGCGCGTCAGTCGAACGCGTCGGCGAAGATCGCATCGCCGCGCGCGGTCACGCGCCAGAGCTCGCGTCCGTGGCTGCCATCGGCCGCGGCGAAATAGACCGCAGCGGAGGTCGAGCCGAGGTACGCGGGGCCCGAGTGTCCCGGTCCGGGGAAGATGTCCCGCACCAGCCGCGGATTCGCGCCGTCGGCATCGATCGCACAGAGTTCGACGCCGAAGGACGGCGCCTGGCACGCGAACGCGGCCGTGTCCGCATCGAGCGCGGCGATGAAGCCGGATTCCGGCGTCCATTGCGGCGGCAGCGCCACCGACTGCGTGCCGCCCTTGGTGCCGTCGGAGACGACATAGGCCGGAGTGAACGGGTCGCTCGCGACGAAGTGCACGCGCTCGCCGACGCCGGCGAGCGCATCGAGGTAGGTGTTGGTGAACGTGCGCAGCAGGTCGGTACCCATCGTCGTGCCGTCGCTGATCCACAGCTGAGTCGTCGATCCGTTCGAGACCGTGAACGCGATGCGCGCGCCGCCGAGCGGCACGATCTTGCGGACCTGCAGCGGAAGCGCCGCGATCCGACGCGTGCCGGCGGCCGTGCCGTCGCTGACGTAGAGACCGTGCTGCGCATCGGCGATCGAATAGCCGCCGAAATACGCCTTGCCGTCGCGCGACAGATGCGGCGCGCTGGCCCAGTCGGTGCCGATGAAGACCACGTCGGGCGTGAGCTGGAACGTGCCCGGCACCGTGCCGTCGCTGCGCCAGAGCCCGCGTTGCGCGGGCGTCGCGTACGGACTGCCGAGCTGGAACAGCAGCGCGTCGCCGATGCTGCCCGCGGGGCTCGCGAACTGCAGGGCTTCGGCGTCCTCCAGCACCGTCGTCGCGACGCCGCCGCTGCGCGCGGCACAGAGATCGCGCGAGAAGATCGCGTAGCCGCAGGAGAACAGCGCGGTCGCGCCGTTGTCGGTCGTCGCCAGCAGGCCGGGCCCGCGATCGGACGACAGCGTCGTGACGGACGCGAGCTGACGGTCGCTGCGGAAAACGTCGCCGCCGCCCGCGCGCTCGGTCGCGACCAGTACGCCGTTGTCGAAGCGCCTCAGCGCGACGACGCTGCCGTTGCCGATGGCCGCGGGCGGCAGTGACTGCGTGCCCGCCGCGCTGCCGTCGCTGCGCCAGACGCCATAGCGGAAGTCCGGCTCGGTCTCGGCCACGGTCGTGAAGAACAGTACGTCGCGATCGGTCGACACGATGGCGCCGTGGAACCCGTCGGTGTCGCGCGTCGTGTACCAGATGTCGTGAAGTTCGCGCGTGCCGGCGTCGGTGCCGTCGGAGCGCCAGACTTCGACACCGCCCCAGCCGTCGACGCCGATGCCGGGACCGACGAAGGCGTCGCCGAACGCGACGAAATCGCCGTCGTAGCCGAGCACGGGATTGCGCGCGACGTGCGCGATGGTTTCTGCGACCGGATCGATGCGGAGCATCGATCCGTCCTGAGCCAGCACGACGGCGTTGCCGATCGTGCCGCCGTGGAAGTGTCCACGAGTCGAGAGGACACTCGCGGGCATCGTCAGCCGGTGCGTGCCGGCCGCGGTGCCGTCGCTGACGTAGACGGCGTCGCGATCCACGCCGTTTTCCGGCACGGTGATGCGCAGGACCAGCCGTTCGCCGACCGTATGCAGGTGCACCGGATCACCGGCGTAGGCCAGCGTCGCGAACGGTGCCGCCGCACCGGAGCGCCACAGGCGCACATGACCATCGTCGTCCCTTTCGGCGAGGTAAGCACCGGTCGGCGTCGCGGCGAGCGCCATCGGCAGGCCGGCGGCCTGGAGGGCGAGCACGTTGGTCGTGTCGCCGTCGCTGTGCCACAGCGACCAGCCGTTGTCGCGGCGGAACAGGAAATAGCAGTGCGCGCCGCCCTGCGATGTGTCGGCGACCAGCCACTCGGCGGCGAAATTCGCGACCGACGTCGTGCCGGCGGACGTGCCGTCGCTACGCCAGAGCACGTGCCCGCCGCCGCCGGACAACGCGAACAGAGCGCGGTTGCCGACGGTGCAGACGCGCTCGGCGATGTCCCAGTAGTTGCCGACGGGCAGGCGCTGCGTGCCGGCCGCGGTGCCGTCGCTGCCCCAGACCGAGCGGTCGGTGTCGACCGTGAAGATCGTGCGGGCGGCGAGCTGCGCGAGCGGGCGCGCGCGCCGCGTGCCGATGTCGCCGGTGGTGCCGAAACTCATCAGTGCCGTCGTCGTGCCCGCGACCGGATCGAACGCGCTGACCTGCTGACCCTGCACGCCGTCGTCGGCTTCGACGAGGATGCGCGGACCGGCGAGACCGACCAGCGACGCGTGGGAAGATTTCGGGCCGGGCGCGAAATCGCCGACGAGGCGCGCGGTCGTGCCGTCGGTCGCGTAGAGCTCGCGTCCGGTCGCCGGTGTCGTCGCGTTGAAGTAGACCTCGGCCCCGCCGCGGCGGAAATGCATCGGCGACGAGTTGCCGATGCCACGGCGCGTGTCGAGGTCCTTGACCAGTTCCGCGTTCGTTTCGCTCGAGGCGACGGCGGAGGCGGCATGGCCGGCCAGCAGAAGAGAGGCGACAACGAGTATTTTCATGGATGTATACAAATAATCTGCGGCCGGATCACGGTGTCGCGGCGCTGAAATCGTCGGCGAAAAGCGCATCGGACAGTACCGACAGGCGCCAGAGTTCGCGGCCGTGGCGACCGTCGTCGAACACGGCATAGGTACCGTTCGCGAGCGAACCGAGGAACACGGGGCTCGACGAGGCAGTTCCCGGATAGAGGTCGCGCAGCAGGCGCACGTCGGTCGCGGCCGCATCGGCGACGCAGAGTTCGGTGCCGATCGCGGCGGACGCGCAGGCGAACACCACGGTGTCGGCATCGAGCGCGATCGCGGGCTCCGGTGCCGCACGCAGCCCGGCGGGCAACGTGACGGCGCGCGTGCCTTCGGCGCTGCCGTCGGAGACGTAGTAGACCGCATCGTTGGCGGCTCCGCGGACCGCGAACTGCACGCGGTCGCCGGTCGAGGCCATGCGCATCGCGCCGGACGAGTTCTGCGTGAACACGGCGCGCGTTCCGGCGGTGGTGCCGTCGCTGATCAGGAGCTGCGTGTTCGAGGTCTGCCGCAGGATGGCGACGCGATCGCCGAGCGGCGCGATGTCGACCAGATGCCCGGGCAGATCGACGATGCGATGGGTGCCCGCGGCCGTGCCGTCGCTTGCGTAGAGGCCGCAGTTTTCGTCGCTCGACTGGCAGGCATGGAACAGCAGGCGTCCGCCGAGCAGCTGCGAGCGTTCGCGCCCGGCCGTAGTCTCGTGAATGAGATCCGCAGCGAGGCGTTGCGTGCCGGCCGCCGTGCCGTCGCTGCGCCAGAGTCCGCGCCAGTCGCCCGGAAATGCATCCGGCACGAAGAACAGTACCGCGGTGCCGACACGTCCGACCGGAAAGAGGTCGCGCTGCGGCCACGACAGACCGGGCGTGAGCGCCGCGGGCTGCAGCGAGCCGCCGTGCAGCGCGCAAAGCATCGGACTGAAGGGGGCGTCGCAGACGAACAGCACGCCCGCGTCGTCGCCGGTCGAGGTCAGTTTCGGAAAGTACTGGTCGTCGGCACGGAACGGCGTAGCCGCGACCAGCTGGCCGTCGGTCGCGTAGAAACGCGAGCGCGGCGTCGCGGGATATTCGGTCGCGAAGACCGCGCCGTTGCCGTAGCGCGCCATCGCGACGACATCGCCTTCGTCATAGGCGCTGCGCGGCAGCGCGCGCGTGCCGGCGTCGCTGCCGTCCGTGCGCCAGAGCTGATAGCGGCCCGACACCGCGTCGGCCGGACCCGGCGCGCGCGCGAACAGCAAGGTGCCCGGGTCGAGCACGAGACCGCGCGGCGCATAGGCGACGCTGAACCCGTCGGCAGTCGGCGCGTGCACGTCATGCACGCGACGCGTGCCGGCCACGCTGCCGTCGCTGCGCCAGACTTCCTCGCCGCGCGCGTCGACCGCCGCGAACAGCGCGTCGCCGTCGACGGCGGCGAAACCGCTCGCGAGGCGGATGTGCGTGCCGAGCGCCGCGAACGTGCCGCTGGCCGGATCGACCGCCCAGACCGCGCCGGCGGCGTCGCTCGTCAGCAGCCGCTCGTCGACCGCATGGAAACGCAGTGTGCTGCCGACGATGAAACCCGCCGGCCAGTCCAGGCGCCGCGTGCCGGCGCTCGTGCCGTCGCTGACGTAGAGGGATTGCAGGGCGTTCGCGCCCGGCTGCGCGAACGGCGCGAGAAACGCGAGGCGCGTGCCGACGCGCTGCAGTTGCGGCACGACGAAGGTCCCGGCCGGAAGACTCAGCACCGATTCGCCCGTGTCGACGCGCATGACGCGAAACGCGGTCGGCGAACTGTCGGCGACGTACAGCGCGCCGCCGAGCTGCGCGATCGCGCCGGGCCGCACGCCGGAGACTTCGCGCACGAGCTGCGTGCCCGCGGCAGTACCGTCGCTGCGCCAGACCATCCAGCGGTCGTAATAGTTGCTCAGTGCGGCGAAATAGCAGACGCCGGCATGCTGGAACGCCGTGAGGCCGTCGAGCAGCGTGGTGCGCAGGAGGACCTGGTTGCTGGCCGGATCGCCGTCGCTGACGAGGATGTCGTGGTTCGACGAGTCGACCGGCCGCGCGATCACGAGACGATCGGGCAACGCGCAGACCGCATTCTCGCGCCCGGTCCACGGCGGTCCCGGCGTCAGTGCGCGTGTGCCCTGCGGCGTGCCGTCGGTGATCCAGAGGTCGCGTGCGGTCTGCTGCTCGAACACGAGGCGGTCGCCGAACTGCGCCATCGGACGCGCGAGGCGTGCCATGCCCGATGAGTAGGCGGCGTTCGTCAGCCGCTCGCGCGCGCCGCTGACCGGATCGACGGCCCAGAGCTGCTCGCCGCGCAATCCGTCGGTGCCGTCGACGATGAGCTTCCCGCCGGCGCGGCCGAGCGCGAGCGGGGAGGACCCGCCGGTGCCGCGCGCCAGGTCGGTCACGCGCCGCGCCGGCGTCGCGCCGCCGTCGCTGACATAGAGTTCCTCGCCGGCCTCCGGCTCGGAAGCTGCAAAATATACTTTTCCATCGATGGCGACGAAATTGTGCGGCGCCGAGCCCGCGCTGCCCGGCGCGGTCTCGAGGTCCTTGACGAGTTCGACGCCGACCGGCCCCGCGTGCGCGGCAGCGGTCGCGGCAAACGACAGCACGAGGCCGGGCAGTACGGTCGATCGGAGGGTTCTGGCAGTCATTGCGTTGGCGCTCTGCGGAATCTGCTGGAAGGTGTTGGCGACGATTGATCGATGAAGCGCAGTCGACTCGCGGTGGCGCCGCACCAACCCTCGGCCGCTGCCGGGCCGACGCACGCCTGCGAGGCGACGTGGGCGAAAGATCATTCGACGGGATGGATGGCACCAGAGCGACGCCGCGCGAAACCCCGACACTGTCCGGGGGCGCGAGGCGGCGCATGCTACTGGAAACCGCCCGCAAAAAGAAAAGCTCGACGAAGGGCTCGAGATGCTGCCGACGAACGCCGCTCCGGGCGCGGGCACGCCGGCGCCGCAGGTCGGAGCGGCCATCCGATCGTCCCGATCGTGCGGTCGCCGGCGGCGGCCACACGCCACGACGGGCTGGCGACGCGCGTGCGCATCTGCCCCGGCCCGCACGTTGCGTCCGGCCCGGCAAACCGTCATGGTGGAGGCCGTCCCACAGGAAAGCAGCTCATGGCTCACACGCACGCCCCCGGTCTCGTTCTGCGCCTGGATCCCGACGAACTGCTCAACCACGGTGCGCAGTGCAGCTGCGACATCGATCTCGCGGTGAAGGCGCAGCACTATTTCCTGTGCATCGCCAGCGACGCCAAGGAAGCGATCTGGCTGCCGCTGTTCAACGGCCCGCGCGTCGGCACGCGCGAGATCCCGGCCGCCGCGAAGGCCGGCCATCCGCGCTGGACGCGGGAGACGTCGCACTACCCGATGGACCAGATCTGGCGCGCGCCGCACAAGGCCGTACAGCGCGCTGCGAGCGCGGCGCACGACCAGACCGCGAGCAAGACCGCGAATACGGTGGCGGTCAAATTCCTGCCGCCGCGCGCGGATTTTCCGGCGCTCGCGAATCGCGGCATCGACGGAACGTCGCCTTAGCGCGGTGCTCCGGCTATCGGATTCCGGCAGCAACGCTGCTCACTGCGGCGTCGGCGGATCGTGCAACTGCAGCCGCGACGGTTCACTGCCGGCCTGCGGTGCACTCGGGCAGCGGACCCGCACGGCGCTCCGGCGAAAAGCCGAAGGGAATCGACATCCGCGGCTCGACCGCGACGCCGGACACGATTTCGGTTTCGAAGCGCCAGCGCGAGCGTGCGGCGACGGCATTCTTCTGCAGCAGCCCGGATGCAGTCGTCCGCTCCACCGTGATCTCGCTGCAGCGCCGGTCGCCAGGACTTTGCAGCGCGGCACCACACTGCCCTTGTGGACTTTCGTGCGCACCGGCGGCAGGTAGCGCGGCGCAACGGCGCGCAGTGGCGCAACGCGGTCGCTGACGGACGCGATACCGGTTCGCTGCGAAAGCGCGCGGACTGGATGGCGCCGTGTGCATCGACGTCGACGCGTGCCTGCACGTACGCGCCGTCGGGCGCCGGATTCGGCAGTCCGGCCGGCGCAAACGCGGCGGCGAGCAAAAGCCAGACGATGCATTGCCGCTCGTCTTCACAGCGCCGGCGGAGACGTGGAACCGCCCGCCAATCGATGTGTGATCGCAGGTTCTGCGGCAGCGCCGGCAGCCTGCCTGTCACGACAGATCACGGGTGCCGCGTCACAACACCGGCTCGAAGCGCGCGCGGAAGATCAGGTCGCCGGTCAGGCGCCAGAGCTCGGCGCCGTGACGACCGTCGTTGATCGCGAAATAGCTCGAGCCGCCGCCCTTCGCGACGAAGCTGCCGAACGAGGACGCCGGTCCCTGGAAGAAATCGCCGAGGACCGAGATCGCCGCCGCCGCCGCGTCCGTCACACAGAGTTCGGTCCCGAACCAGTCGGCGTTGCAGCCGAACACGACCGTGTCGTCGTCGAGCGGCGCAAAGGCGTCGTCGAGCGTGATGTTGACGCCGGGCGGTAGCGCTACCGTTCGCGTGCCGGCGGGCGTGCCGTCGGAGACGTGATACAGATTGCGGAAGACCTCGACGCTCTGCGTCGTCGCATGGAGGCGGCCGTTGACGCTCGCGAGCGAGCCGACGCGCCCTTCGAGCGGCACCACCGGCCGGGTGCCGGCCGTGGTGCCGTCGGAAATCCAGAGCTCCCGGTGCGGATCGTCGGTGACGAAAGCGACGCCGTTGCGGAACGGCGTGATGTGCGAGATCGGCCAGTAGTGCGCGCGCACCATCCGCGTTCCCGCAGACGTGCCGTCGGAGGATGCGAGGCCGCAGTCGTAAGGGCTCGGCGACGAACAGGCATAGAAGAACACGCGTCCGCCGGCGCTGGCGGTCGGCAATGGGTTGTAGGAGCCGTCGCGCAGACCTGTCGCGAAGAACGTCGTTCCGGACGGAGTACCGTCGCTGCGCATGAAACCCGCCGACGTCCACGCGAGCATCGCGTCCCCCGTGCTCCCGAGCAGACGGTAGGACTGTCCCGCCGCCAGCAGCGGCTGAACGTTCGCGGCGCCGGCGCGGTAGCCGCAGAGCACCCGCCCGCCGGGCTGCACGCAATCGAAGAAGACGGCGCCGTCGCTCGCCTTCAGTTCGCGGATCGGTCCGCTCTGCTGCCAGAGCAGCGCGACCTCGTCGAATGACGGGTCGGTCCGGTAGAGCCGGCCGCTGCCCGGCGACGCGGTCGTGTCGCTGTTCGCCGCGAAGACCACGCTGTCGCCGAGCGCATGCAGGTATTCCACATCGTCATCGACGGCATAGCGCTCGCGCGGCAGCGCAAAGGTGCCGGCACCGCTGCCGTCGCTGCGCCAGAGCGAATGGATCAGTCCGGATGCGCCATGGGCATCCTGCAGCGAGGCATAGAGCACCACGCCGCTGCGCGATGTCGCTGCGGCGACCACACCTGCGGCGCCGCTGCGCGTGGATTGCGCGACATCGGCCAACGGATAGGTGCCGCCGGGCGTGCCGTCGCTGCGCCAGACTTCCGTGCCCTCGACATCGGTATGGCCCGAACCGATCACCGCATCGCCGACGCGCGCGGTATCGCCGTGGAACTGCAGCGGGGAACCGTCGAGGCGCGTCACGGTGGCGTCGGCCAGCGCCACGCGATACGTATCGAAAGCATCGCTGACGATGAGGTAGTCCGATCCGGGCGCCAGCATGGCCGAACGCCATGGCAGGTCCGGCGAGCCCTGGTACTGCGCCAGTCGCGTTCCGTCCGGTGTGCCGTCGCTGATCAACAGACGCGGACTGCCGTTGGCGCTGTTCGCGATCGCGAGCCGGTCCCCGACGATCGAAGAGGCGCTGTCCAATCCGTCCAGGGGGCCGCTCCAGAGTGGCGTCTTCAACCCCAGTCGCGAGAGCGTGTACGTCTCGCCCGATCGGCCGAGCACGAGCACGGCGTCGCCGAGCGGAAAAATCCGGCCGTTGTCGCCGGGCAGCTCGGCCACGATTCCGGTACCGGGCAAGGTTCCGTTGCTGAGCCACACCGCCAGGCCGTCGGCGTCGCGCGCGAGGACATAGCAGCCATCGCCGCGCGTGGCGATGTCGAGCGCCGTCGCGCCCGGCAGCGTGCCCAGTACGCCGGTGCCGAGGGTCAGTCCGTTGCTGAGCCACAGTTCGGCCTGCCCGTCACGGCGATACGCGAACAGGAAGCGGTCGCCCATCGCGCACAGCTCCGGCACGACGCCCTGCGGCGATGCAAAGATCGGCTGTGTGGCGCCGGCGGTGGTGTCGGTAGCCCACAGATCGTTGCCGAAGCGATCGAGAAAGGCGACCACGCCGGGAAATTGGCTCGCGCGCTCGAAGCGCTGCTCGCCTTCCCAGAGCGGCATCCAGCCGCCGAACGCATGCAGCTCGCTGTATTCGCCGGTCGCTGGATCGAGCGCGATGATCCGATCGTTGCGCCCGAAAAAGCCAGATCCCAGATTGCCGACGTCCGCGGAGACGACGAGGCGGCCGCGCGCATCGCCGAGCACGCGCGGCCAAGACGAGGCGCCATTCGGCGCGAGGTCGGCGACGAGCCGCGGCACGGCGGACTGGCCCTCGATCACGAACAGTTCGGTGCCGGTTTCCGGCCTCGTCGCGGTGAAATAGAGCGAATCGCCGACGGCGTAGAAGTCGTGCGGAAACGAATCGAGCGGCGCGAGCGCAGTCTCGGCGTCCTTCACCATGCGGAATTCGACCGCCGCCGACACGGACGAAAACGCGAGCAGCGCCAACACCGACACGGTACGAACGATCATTCGGCAGCCCCTGAATCACCAGCAATCCACGTCATCCATCACCGGCGCCGCACGCGGGCCGATCGTCCGTCGTCCCGGCTGGCGACCGCCGCACGACCCCAACTGACGAATCGCGATCCGGTCGGCCGCACGACCGGCGCGAGTATCCGGAAACGCCGGATGCCGCGATGGAAGCCCGGAGAAAGAACGCAAGGGCCGCGACCTCGGGCGGATGTCTCGCGACTTCGCCGACCGCGAATGCCGGCGGAAGACCGCACGGCACGATAGTCGCAGCCGGTTCCGCGGCGACCCGGGCGCGAATCGTCCTGTGCCTGGTGGCGAACGATCGCGCCGCCGGTGCGGCCGGCGGCGCGGCGCGTTCCGTCACACGGTGGTCGGATTCGCCTTGTCCGCGTCGATCTTCCATTCCTTGATCGCGCGCGCGACGTCCTTCGCGTGCATCTTGCCTTCGGCCGCGAGGGCGGCGATGGCGGCCTGCGCGATGTAGTAGCGGTCGACTTCGAAGAAGCGGCGCAGGTTCGCGCGCGTGTCGCTGCGGCCGAAGCCGTCGGTGCCGAGCACGGTGTAGCGCATGCCGTCGGGCAGGAAGGCGCGGATCGAGTCGGCGTGCTGGCGCACGTAGTCGGTCGCGGCGATCGCCGGGCCGGCACGGCCGTCGAGGCATTGCGTCACGTAAGCCTTGCGCGGCTTGGCTTCCGGATGCAGACGATTCCAGCGTTCCGCGTCGTGGCCGTCGCGACGCAGCTCGGTGAAGCTCGGGCAACTCCAGATGTCACTGCTGACGCCGAAGTCCTTTTCGAGGAGCTCCGCG
>CAMLSI010000104.1 GCA_946482585.1 uncultured Lysobacteraceae bacterium | reverse complement strand
CTCGAGGCGCTGGAAGGGCACGCCTGCAATGCGGCCGGCGAACGCATGACGCTGGTGTTCGTCGACGTCGACCATTTCAAGAACTACAACGACCGCTACGGCCATCCGGCCGGCGACGAGGCGCTGCGTTGCGTCGCCGATGCGATGCGCGACTGCGCGCCGGCCGACGCGCTGGTCGCGCGCTACGGCGGCGAGGAGTTCGCCTGCCTGCTGCCCTGCGGCGATATCGCGCACGGCATCGCGATCGCCGAATGCATACGCAGCGCGGTCGCCGCGCGTGCGGTACCGGTACCCGGCTCGTCGCAGACCAATGCGGTCACGATCAGCGCCGGCGTCGCAAGCCTCGCCATCCGCGACACGGTCGATGCCGACCAGCTGCTGCGCGAAGCCGATGCCGCGCTGTATCGCGCCAAGCGCGACGGCCGCGACCGCGTGCGCACATTCGAATGCGCCGCGACGCCGTACGCTGCCCCGCACGGCTGAACGCGTGCGCATATCGATGCGGCGCGTCGATCGCCCTGCTGGGAGAAACGCCGCTCTGCCGGCACTGTTCGCAACGGTCGATCCCGAACGCCAGCGCCAATGGGAGCAGCGGCGCGACGCGCTGGTCGGTCAGGTGGAAGCCGCACAGAGCGAGGGCGGCGTTCCGCCGACGCTGATGTTCGAGCTGATGCAATTGATGGCCGAGCACGAGTCCATTCCGCGGCGCCTCGTGTTTCATCCCTCGACGAACAACCGCGAGCTTGCCTGGTCGATGGCCCGTATCGATTTCTGGTTCAACGACGTCGACGGACTGGCCGACGAAGTGAAGTCCTCGGGCGGCGAAACCATGCCTGCGGCGTTCGACGCCATCGATATCGGGCAGGCACAGACCTGGCCATTCCACGAGCGTCCCGGCACGGTCAGCGCCGAAGCCCACGCCGGCGGTACCGCGCGACTCGTCGTCCGCTCCAGCGGCACGAAGCCTGCCGTCGCGGCGCAGAGCCACTATGCCGTCGCGATGTTCGCGCTCGACGAAGACGAGAAGGAGGGCAAGCCACTGGCCGAGCCCGATGCGGAAGTCCAGGCCATGCTCGATTGGCTCGCGCTGAACCATCACGATTTCATGCGACTGAACGACTTCGCCGAAGCGCTCGCGCTGTCGCGCTGGGCGAAATCGGACGCGGCGTCCTTCGACGCGGCGGAACTCGGGACCGCAGTCGAACCGGTCCCGTCGCCCGACCGCATCGTCATCGGCGAAGGTCCGCAGCTGCCGCCGACGAACCGGCCGTCGAACCGCGCCTCGACGGCGCCGAAATAGTCTCAATATACAAAGCGCATAAAAATAAAAAAGGCCCCGACGCGACGGGGCCTTTTTTTCTGCGTAGCGGCTGCGACGACTACTGCACGGGCGTCACCGCCGAGGCCTGGGCGCCCTTCGGGCCCTGGCTCACGACGAAACTCACGCGCTGACCTTCCTGCAAGGTGCGGAAGCCCTTGCTGGAGATTGCCGAAAAATGCACGAATACGTCGGAACCGCCGCCCTCGGGCGCGATGAAACCGAAGCCCTTGGCGTCGTTGAACCACTTTACCGTACCGAACTGCATGACTTCCCCTCGAACGTTGCTGGACGAATGCGCGGCAGACTTCTCCCCCGAGTCGGTACGCCGCGCGTGTACGAGTATACGCAGCGCGATCGAAAGTGCGAGGGCATCAGCGCAGCCGTGTGTGAGCCGCGTCACGCGACGAGCGACGGAAGGTCGTCTCCACAATGCTGAACGGACATCGGGCCGCAGCAGCCCGCATTGGCAGTGTCAGCCGGCGAGCAGCGCGCTCACGATGGCCGGAACGGCTGCGGTCGCCTCGCGCAGGTTCGCGAAGATTTCTTCGAGGCTGATCTCGGCTTCATCGCCGCAGCCCGCAGCCCAGTTCGCGATCAGCGCGATGCAGGCGTAATCCAGTTCGAGCTCGCGCGCGAGCGCGGCTTCGGGCATGCCGGTCATGCCGACGAGATCGCAGCCGTCGCGGCGCAGGCGCGCTATCTCGGCGCGCGTTTCCAGCCGCGGTCCCTGCGTCGCGCCGTAGCAGCCGCCGTCGACGACGGCAACGCCGGCCCTGTCCGCGGCCGCCAGCAGGTCGCGACGCAGCGTCGCGGCATAAGGCTCGCTGAAGTCGATGTGCTTCACTTCCGCGCCGTCCACGTCGCAGAAGCTCGTGAAGCGGCCGTGGGTGTAGTCGATGATCTGGTCGGGAATCGCGACGACGCGCGGCCCCATGTCGTCGCGGATGCCGCCGACGGCGTTGACGCCGACCACGCGCGCAGCACCCAGGCTGTGCAGTGCCCAGACGTTGGCGCGGTAGTTCACGCGATGCGGCGGCACACTGTGGCCTTCGCCGTGACGCGCCAGGAACGCGACAGGCCGGCCGCCGACCTCGCCGCAGACCACCGGCGCCGACGTCGCGCCATAGGGCGTATCAATGTTACGGCGCACCACATTTTCCAAACCGGGAAACTGGTACAACCCGGTACCGCCGACGATGGCCAGATCCAGTGCCATGACTCGCTCCTCAGATCGCGTAGATGGCCGGCAGATTGCGGCCCTGCTCGTAGAAGTCCATGCCATGGCCGAATACGTAGCGATCCGGCACGACGACACCGCAGTAGTCCGCCGCGATGCCCGGCACGCAGCGGCCGTGGCGCTTTTCGCAGAGCACGGCCACGAGCACGCGGCGCGCACCGCGGTCGAGGCAGAAATCGCGTATCGCCTTCAGCGTCTTGCCTTCGTCGAGGATGTCGTCGGCGAGCACGACCGTGCGGCCCGCCAGCGCGGCCGCCGGCTGGCGCAGCCAGTGGAGTTCCGAGCCACTCGTGGCGCCGCGGTAGCGCGTCGCATGGATGTAGTCGAACTCCATGTCGCTCTTCATCGCGAGCGCGAGCTTGGCGCCGAACAGCATGCCGCCGTGCATGACGGTCGCGAATACGGCGTATTCGCCGTCGATTGCCGCGTCGATCTCGGCGCCCATGCGGACAATGGCCGCGTCGAGCACGGGGAGGTCGTGGATCAGGTCGGCTTTGGCCAACGCGTCGGACAGGCTGGGTCGGTTCATGGCTTCACTCAGGCGGGAACACCGAGCGCGGCTAGGCGCTCGATGAAGCGGGTTCGTTGCGGATTGTCGACGAGCGACTGCCACGTCGACGCGACCATGCCGCGCAGCGCGGCGATGCGGTCGGCCGGACACGGCGCACGGCCGCGTACGGCCGCGATGGATTCGGCGACGAGCGCCGGACTGCAGACGAGCACGAGATCGCAGCCCGCCCCGAGGTGTGCATCGATGCGCGCGGCGACGCCGCCGGCGGATTCCGCTGCGGCCATGCCGATGTCGTCGGAAAACACGACGCCGCGAAAGCCCATTTCGCCGCGCAGCACGTCTTCGATCCAGATGCGCGAATACCCGGCGGGCACGGCATCGACGGCCGGATAGGTCACATGGGCGAGCATCACCGCTTCGGCGCCGGCGGCGAAGCCGTCGGCGAAGGTCGCGAGATCGGTCTCGCGCAACTCATCGAGCGTGCGCGTATCGGTCGCCGCGTCGAAGTGCGTGTCTTCGAGCACCGAACCGTGGCCCGGGAAATGCTTCAGTGTCGCGGCCATGCCGCCGAGGTGCATGCCGCGCAGATAGGCCTGGCCGAGCTCCGAGACGACGCGCGCGTCGGCATGGAACGCGCGCTCGCCGATCGCACGGTTGCCGCGCTTGAGATCGACGACGGGCGCAAAGCTGATGTCGATGTCGAGCGCGCGCATTTCGCTGGCCATGACCCAGGCATGTTCCTCGGCCAGCGCGATCGCGCGGGCCGGATCGGCGTCGTGGATCTCGCCGAGCCGAGCGAGCGCGGGCAGTCGCGTGAAGCCGTCGCGGAAGCGCTGCACCGGGCCGCCTTCCTGGTCGACGCAGAGCAGGAATTCATCGCTGCGCGCCGCACGTATGTCGTCGATGAGCGCCACGACCTGTTCGCGCGAGGCGAAGTTGCGGCTGAACAGGATCACGCCGCTGACTTCCGGCGCAGCGATCCAGTCGCGCTCGTGCGCTGCGAGTTCCTTGCCAGAGATTCCGATGACGAGCATCAGTCCAGTCCTTCCCGTTCGGTCGCGGTCCAGGCCGAGTACGGATACGCGATCAGGTTGAGATTGTAGTAGCGCGGCAGATGGCTGATCTCCAGGCCGAGCCAGTCGGGCCGCTCGAACGCTTCGTCGACCGCGTCGAGTTCCAGCTCGGCGACGACGAGACCGTCGTTCGCGCCGAAGAACTCATCGATCTCGAATTCGCGGTTCGCGTGCGCGACGTAGTGGCGGATCTTCTCCACGACTCCGTCGCAGAGCTTGGCCAGCATCGCTTCCGCATCGGCCAGCGGCACTTCGTATTCGTATTCCTGGCGCACGGGACCGAGCGTCGACGACTTGATGTTGAGCCAGGCCTGGTCGCCGCCGATGCGCACCCGCACCGAGCTGCGCGCGGCGCCGCTGGTGACGGCGGCCGCACTCACGAGATAGCCCTGTACCAGCCGCTGCGAGCGCGACACCTGCGCGCGCCATGCGTCGGAAGCGAGCAGGAATTTGCGTTCGATTTCGATGCCCATGCGTGTATCTCCGTTCGAGCCGTCGCGTTCGCGTCGCACCGCGATCGTGGTCGGCCCGCTCAGCGTTCGAACAGCGCGATCGATTCCACGTGAGCCGTGTGCGGAAACATGTCCATCACGCCGGCCGCCCTGAGCTTGAAACCGTGCTTCTCCACGAGTATGCCGGCGTCGCGCGCGAGCGACGCGGGATGGCAGGACACGTAGACGATGCGGCCGGTGTCCTTTTTCGGCAGGTAGTCGAACACCGCCTGTGCGCCCGAGCGCGGCGGATCGAGCAGGATCTTGTCGTAGCGCTGGCGCGCCCACGGCGTGTCGCGCTGGTCGTCGAGCAGGTTCGCGACGTGGTACTCGACGTTGCCGATGCCGTTGCGTGCCGCATTCTGCTTCGCACGCTCGACGAGACCGTGTTCGCCTTCGACGCCGACCACGTGCGCGCTGCGCCGGGCGAGCGGGAACGTGAAGTTGCCGAGGCCGCAGAACAGGTCGAGCACGCGATCGGCCGGCTGTGGGTCGAGCAGCGCGAGCGCATGCGCGATCATCGCTTCGTTCATCGCCGAATTGACCTGGATGAAATCCAGCGGACGGAATTCGAGTTCGACGTCGGCCGCATCGATGCGGAACGACAGGCGCGGATCTTCCGGCCACAGCGGATGCACGCTGTCGTTGCCGCCGGGCTGCAGGTAGATCGCCAGGCCGTGCGCCTGGCCGAAAGCGACCAGCGCCGCGCGATCGGTTTCGACCAGCGGCTGCAGATGGCGAAAGATCAGCGCCGTCGTGTCGTCGCCGGCCGCGATCTCGATTTGCGGAATCTCGCGCACGCTCGCGAGCGTGCCGACGAGTTCGGCGATCGCCGCGATGCGCTCGCCGACGGCAGGCGCGAGCACTTCGCAGCGCGACAGGTCGGCTACGTAGCGGCCGTTTTCTTCGCGAAAGCCGACCAGCGCCTTGCCCTTCTTGTCGACGTATTTGACCGACAGGCGGCCCTTGCGTCGATAGCCCCAGACCGCCGAGGTCAGCGGCGCGAGCCAGCGCTTCGGTTCGACATGGCCGATGCGCTCGAAATTCTCGGCGAGCACGCGCTGTTTCGCGGCGATCTGCGCTTCAGGCGCGAGGTGCTGCAGCGCGCAGCCGCCGCAGATGCCGAAATGCGGGCAGCGCGGCTCGACGCGATCGGGCGACGCGCTCAGCACCTGTTCGACCTGCGCGTCGTCGTAATGCCGGTGCCGCTGCGCGATCCGCGCGAGCACGCGTTCGCCGGCCAGCGCGCCGCGCACGAAGATGGCCTTGCCCTCGTGCCGCGCGACGCCGCGGCCGTCGTGCGAGAGATCGGTGATATCGAGTTCGAGCGTTATCGGTGCTTTCATGACGACGGCGCCCGGGATGAGGACATCCCGGGCGCCTGTACTCCACGGTTATCGAGCTGGCGGACGCGTCAGCGCTGCTTCCAGGCGCCCGCGGCGTCCTGATAATACCAGCCGGCACGCGCCTGCTGGACCCATTGCGCCGCGAACGTGCTCTGGATCTGCGCTTCCCACTCCGGATGGCCGTTGGCGCGCGCGATCTCGGCGTAGACCGCCTTGCGGTCGCGATTCTCGTCGGCGACTGCCTGGTTCAGCGCGCTGCGCTCGGCGAGCGGCACGGCCGAAGCGTCACGGACTGCGACGAGGCCGTCGCGCGTGAGGCCGATGCTGCCGGCCGCGAACGCCTTGGTCAGCACGCCGTCGAACCGCTGTTTCATGCGTGCCTGGATCTCGCGCACGGCCGGGGTCTGGATGTTGAGGTCGGGATCGGCGGCCTGCGCGCTGCCGATGAAGAAATCGAGCAGGCCGGCCTGAGGCGGACGCGGCGGCGGCGGCTTGACGTCCGCGTCCTTGGCCGCGTCGCCGATGACGTTGCCGATGAACTGCTCGGCGGCCTTTTCCGCGGCCGCAGCCGGGAAATACACGTTGATCGTGACGCACGCCGACAGCAGCACCAGCGACAGGCTCAGCAGCATCGTACGAATCGGGCGCATGAGAGACTCCGGGATCAGTGGATGACGGGTTTGGTGCCGCGCGCGGCGGCCTGGAGGCGATCGACGAGGACGGCCCAGTCGACTTGGGATTGATGGCCGACGATCTGGATGCGCGGCAGGCCGCGACCTTCGACCAGAGTGTAGCGGGCGGCATCGGCGTCGAGCCCGCGCATGTGGCAGACCGCGTTCTGCAGGCGGCAGCCGATGCCGAGCCGCGAATAGCCGAAAGTGTCGAACAGCTTGAGCATGCTCGCCTGCAGCCCCGCCGCGATCCCTCCGCCGCCGACCGAGGAAATCGTGTTGACCGCGCGCTGGCTGATGCGGCCTCCGTCCAGCGCCTGCAGTTGCGCATCGAACGCGACCGGCCGCCAGTCGACGAGACGCAGCGCGCGCACGTAGCCGGACAGCCGTCCCGTGATGCCGCCGATGTCGAAAGTTCCGGTCAACAGGCTGAGATCGAGTTTTTCGAACGCGATGTCGGCCGACAGCGACGGCGAGACGCCGAACGGCCGCTCCAGCGCAAGACCGGTCACGTTCAAGGTTCCGTCGAACACGTCCAGCATGAGGCCGCCGGTGAGCTCGAGGCGTTCGTCGGCATAGCGCAGTTCGGGCACCGCACCGCCGAGCTTGCCGCCGAAACGCGGCCATCCCAGCGCCTGGCTCAGGGCCGACAGCTCCACATCGTGCACGGCGAGCCCGGCCTTGACGCGTTCGCCGCCGACCGCCGCCGGATGGACGCCGAGGCGCAGCAGGTCGAGGCTGCCGCCGAGCAGCGGAATCCGCGCGGGCTCGCGCAGGCTCAGCGCGCCGTCGCGGCTCTGCCAGTGCAGCCGCGCCGCACCGAGCGGCAGCGAATACAGCTGCGCGGATTTCCAGCGCAGCTCGGTCGCGGCCAGTTCGCCGTCGCGGCGCCAGGCCAGTTCCCCCTCGAGCGCGTCGATGCCGACGCCGCGCGTCTTTTCCGCGACGTCGACCGGCGCGAGCACGAGCGTCGCTTCGAGCGGCCCCTGCGCATCGAAGCGGCCGCGCGCGGTCACGCGGCCGCGGGTCTGCAGTTCGCCCCAGCCCGCGAGTCCGAGCAGGCTCGCGAGATAGCGCTGCTGCGCCTGCGGCAGTAGCGCCGTGGCGGATTCGATGTCGAGCGCGCGCAACGGATTCGGCGCGGCCGGCGCGACCAGCGCGGCCCCGGCCAGCCTGAGCACGCCCGGATCGTCGAAGACCAGATCGCTGACGCGGTAGGCATCGCGCTCCGGCGCGAGGCCGAAGTCGAGCCGCGTGCCGTGATCGGCAAAGGCGACATGAAACGCCCCGGCGAGCACTTCGCCGCTGCCGATCTGGCCGCGATGGCGCAGCCGCCACGGCGTGCCGTCGTGCCATTCCAGCTTGCCGGCGAGACTGACGTGCGCCGCGGCCTTGCTGCCGTCGACCGTGTCGAAGCCGAAGTCGCGCAGGCTGTAGTCGATTTCGGTGGACGCGGCGTCGCCCGCCGGCAGTTCCGCATCGAGCGCGAGCTGACCGTCGAGGCGCGTCACGACCGGCCAGGATTTGCGCAGCAGATCCGACAGCCAGTCCAGCGGCAACTGCCGCAACCGCACCTGCCAGCGCAGGTCCTCACCTTCGCCGCGGGGATTCAGGCTCAGGCGCGCCGGCGCCCGATTGAGTTCGAGACTCAGCCGGCCCTGTTCGAGTTGCGCGACGAAGCCGGCCTCGAGCGGCTGCGCACCCGTGGCGGTGCGCAGCCGTGCCTGGCCCGCACAACGCCAGGCCGCCGCGTCGGGTTCGAGCGGACAGTGCGCTTCGATGTCGACCAGTTGCAGCGCGACCTCGGGCCAGTCGAGCTGCGCGGCGGTCAGGCGCAGGTCCTGTCCGCCCTCGGGCGACGGCATCAATTCCACTTGTATTTTTTTGACGACGATGCCGCCGGCCTGCAGTGTATCGACGGCGGCGCGCAGGCCGGCCGCGCGGGCCTGGGAGCCGATGCCGAGAGCAAGCACAATGCAGATGACGCGAAACACGAAATGCATGCACGGCGCCCCGGAAAGAGGCGCCGATTGTGGCCAGCGCGACCTGAATGGGGAAGTGGCATGGAGCTCCTGATCGCCGACGACAATGCGCTGAGCCTGCGCTTCTTTGCCGAAGCGGCCGCGACGCTGGGCCATCGCTGCGACACTGCCGGCGACGGCGAAGCCGCGCTGGCCCTGGCCCGCGCGCGTCGCTATGACATGCTGCTGCTCGACGTGCGTATGCCGCGGCTCGACGGCCCGGAGACGCTGCGGCGGTTGCGCGCCGATATCGCGGCGGCCTCGCGCGCGAGCCCGGCACTCGCGACGACGGCCGACGGCGACGCCGCCATCGAACGCGAGCTCCGTGCGCGCGGTTTCGCGGGCGTGCTCGCGAAACCCGTCGACATCGACGGCCTGCGACGCGCGCTCGGCACCGGCACCGGCATGGTTGCCGAGCGCGCGGCCGACTACGTCGAACCGCCGCTGCTCGACGATGCGGCCGCCTACCACAGCCTCGGCAGCAGCGATGCCGTCGCCGCCCTGCGCGTGCTGTTCGCACAGGAGCTCGACGCGCTGCCGCGAGAGCTCGATGCCTGCCTCGCCGCAGCCGATGACGCCGACCTGCGCGAACGCCTGCATCGGCTCTGCGCTTCCGCTGGCTTTTGCGGCGCACCGCGGCTGGAACAGGCCTGTCGCCGGCTGCGCAACCGTCTCGTCGCCGATCCGCGCTTCGCCGCGGACGATCTCGCCGAGCTGCGCGCGGTCGCCGCGGCGACGCGGCAGGCGCTGGCGTAGCGCCCTCGCTCATGATGCGAAGAAATTCAGTGCGGATTTCGTCGCGAGACCGGATGCCGCGAGGAGCCGCAACGGCGCCATGGCGACGCGCGGCAACGACGTATCGCGACGAAGACGAAGGAATTAGTCGACGACTTCCCGCGGGACGGGAGCACTAGCTCGCCAGCGTCGCGCCCGCGAGCAGGCTCCACGAACGCAGGGTCGCGCCACCGAGCTGGTGCGTGATCAGCGCCCGCATGAGGCGGCGCAGGCAGGCCAGGTCGGCCGCATCGGGCATACGATCGCCGGCCAGGGCCAGCAAGGCGCTGCCGCGAAGGCGCAACGCGTTCGGTTGCCGCGCGTACGGCACGGCGCCGTGCTCCGGAATGTAGATGTATTCGGCATCTGCCTCGATCTCGGCGCCGCCGTCGGCTTCGCTGTCGAGGATCAGGCCGTAGCCGATTTCGGCGAGCAGGTCGCGCTCGAACCGACGCAGGGTCCAGGCGCGCGCGGGCGAGACGACGAGGCGCTGCAAGGTGTCTTCGTAGGCGTCGAACAGGTCCGGCAGCGCGTCGTGGCGCGGCAGCAGGCGTATCAGGAGTTCGTTGACGTACATCGCGCAGACCAGCGCCTCGCCGGCGAACGCGGGCGGTTGTCCGCGCGCGTCGAGGCCGGTCAGCAGCGCAAGTTCGCCCTGCCCGCTCCAGCTCAGCATCAACGGCACCAGTGGCTGCAGCAGCGCGCGCGGCTGGCGCGGGCGTTCCTTGCGCACGCCCCGGGCGACGAGGCCGACGCGACCGTGGTCGCGACTCCATCCCTCGAGCAGCAGACTGGTTTCCCGATACGGCCGCGCGTGCAGGACCCAGCCTTGCTGTTCGTCGACGCGCATGGCGCCTTGCGTCAGCCTTCGTAGCCGAAGCGCTTCAGCGCCGCTTCGTCGTCGGACCAGTTCTCGCGCACGCGCACCCAGAGCTTCAGGAACACGCGGCGCTCGAACAACCGCTCCATCGCGAGTCGCGCCGACGTGCCGACTTCCTTGAGCCGCGCGCCGGCCGCGCCGATGACGATGGCCTTCTGCCCCGCGCGCTCGACCCAGATCACGGCACCGATCTCGGCCACACCGTCCTCGCGATCGCCGAACTGCTCGATCTCGACCGTGCAGGAATACGGCAATTCCTGGCCGAGCTGGCGCATGAGCTGCTCGCGCACGAGTTCGGCCGCGAGGAATCGCTCGCTGCGGTCGGTGATCTCGTCCTCGCCGTAAACCGGCGGCGCGAGCGGCAGCCGCGCGACGATTTCCCGTTCCAGCGCCTGCAGCCCGTCGGCGCGACGCGCCGATACGAGCAGCACGGCTTCGTATTTGCGTTCGCGCGTGACCTCCGCGATGAACGGCAGCAGCGTTTCGCGGTTCTTCAACGTATCGACCTTGTTGATCGCGAGCAGTACCGGCTTGCCGGCGGCAGCCAGCGCCTGCCAGACGCGCTGGTCTTCGTCGTTCCAGCGACCGGCTTCGATCACGTGCACCAGCACGTCGACTTCGTCGATCGCGCCGCGCGCGGCACGGTTGAGCTGGCGATTGATCGCCCGCTTCGCATCCGCGTGCATGCCCGGCGTGTCGACGAACAGGATCTGCGCGCCGGGCCGCGTCGCGATGCCGAGAATGCGGTGCCGCGTGGTCTGCGGCTTCGGACTCACGATGCTGACACGAAAGCCGACGAGCGAATTCTGCAGCGTCGATTTGCCGACGTTCGGCCGCCCGAGCAGCGCGACGAGGCCGCAGCGGTGGTCCGCGTCGGCAGCGGGTGTATCAGCGTTCATTCGCGAAGATTTCCTTGATCTGTTCGAGCGCCGAACCCGCGGCGATCTGTTCGGCGGCGCGTCGGCTCGACGCGCGCCCGGCGACGCGCAGCGGCGGACGTTCGAGTATGCAGGCGACGTCGAACACCTTGGCATGGTCGTCGCCGCTGCTGGCGATGAGTTCGTAGGCCGGCAAGGCCAGGCCACGCGCCTGCAGCAGTTCCTGCAATCGCGTCTTGGCGTCCTTTTCCGGAGCGCGCAGTTCCGCCGCGCGCTCGGCGAACAGCGTGCGCACGCAGGCGCGACACGCGTCCCAGCCGGCATCGAGATAGACCGCGGCAACGAGCGCCTCGAACGCGTCCGCGAGGATCGATTCGCGCCGGTGGCCGCCGCTCTTGAGTTCTCCCGGACCGAGCCGCAACACATCGCCGAGCGCGAGCGAGCGCGCCACGTCGGCGAGCGCGGCGCCGCTGACGAGCTGCGCGCGCATGCGCGTGAGCTCGCCTTCGTCGGCGCGCGCGTGCGACTCGAACAGCAGCTCGGCGACGAGCATGCCGACGAGCGAATCGCCGAGGAACTCGAGGCGTTCGTTGTTGGGCTTGCCCGCGCTGCGATGCGTCAGCGCCTGCTCGGCCAGTGCCGGATTACGGAATTCGTGCGGAAAGCGAAGTTTTGGCAAGCGTCCGACCACCGCGACCGAGGAGATCACGACGCGCTACACGCCGCGACGATGCCGGGAATGCCGCGCCACTATTCGACAGCGGCGGCGGAACCGGTGAGATTGATGGTCTTGTCGAAGCTGACGAGCAGATCGATGTTGTAGATGAAATCGATGCGCTTGTCGTAGAACACGCGCAGGCTGGCCGCGCCGTTCTGCCGCTTGAGCTGAACGTTCTGCGGCGGCACCGTGTTCTCGTCGACGTACTGGATGCTGAACTTCGTGTCCAGCATCCGCCGGATCTCGCCGACGTCCTTGCTGCCGATACCGGGCTCGGTCAGCAACTGATTCATCGACTTCACGACGCCCATGTATTCGGAGTAGACCGGCACCAGTTTCATCGCCACGTAGGCGAAGAAGCCGACGATGCAGAGCACGACGACGAAACCGATAAACGTGATACCACGTTGCGACTGCTTCATGACCACGTCCTCTCCTACTTGATCAAGGTGCCGAGACGACTGAATTCGATGGGAATGCCGTTGTCGAACCCGCGCCAGGCCATCCATATCACGAAAGCCTTGCCGACGAGATTTTCCTCCGGCACGAAGCCCCAGACGCGAC
>CAMLSI010000103.1 GCA_946482585.1 uncultured Lysobacteraceae bacterium | reverse complement strand
GCCCAGCGGCGGAAGCGCCCCGACAGCCCCGGCAGATCGAGCCCGTCGAGCGCGGACCAGAAGTCCTCTTCGACTTGATCGAGATCCGCTCCGCTGCGACGCAGCTCGAGCTCATCCCGCGCCTTGCTGTCCAGCGACTTGAAACGCAGACGCTCGATCAGCGGCAGCGCCGAATTCGCGATCGCGATCGGCGGCAGCGGACCGCCCTTGCGGCGCACCGACTGGCGCTCCCAGCTAACGCGCTGCGCGACGGCGAACAACTCGTTCAGCAGCGCACCGACGCGGTGGTGCTCGGCGGCGAGCCCGGTGCGCAGGAAACTCTTGACGTCGCGTTCGCTGCGCGCCCGCGCGCGGATGACGGTCTGCGATTCCTTGACGAGACGCATGACCAGCCAGCGCAATTCGCTTTGCTGCTGCACGCTCAATGCGGTGCGCGCCGACGGGTGCTGCAGGATCGCGCGCAGGCGTTGTTTCATCGCCTCGAGTTCGACTGACTGGCCGAGCTGCTGCTGAAAACCGTGAAAGACGCGCCCTTCCGGCGTATCGAGCAGGACATCGTGGCCGTCGAGCAATCGATCGAGGATCGCGCCGCGGTGCTGCTGCTCGTTGACGATGGAATGTCGCAACAGGCGATCCGCCTCGCGCCAGGAATCTTCGACGCGGCGGAAATCAGCGCGCAATCCGATCGCAAGCACGTAGATCTCGCGAATACGCTCCTCCGCTTCGGCACGATCGGGCACGGCGACCCGGCCCGACTGCGTCGCTTCCAGTTCTTTCTCGAGTTCAGCTATCTGACGACGAAGACGCAGTACGCGGCTTTGCGGATCCGGATTGAGGCTGGATTCCAGATTCTCGATTTCGCGCTGCACGACCGACAGGCGCGATGCCGTCGTCGTCATGAAACGCCCCTCAAGGGCATCGACGAAAGCCAGCGCCTTTTCCAGCGCGTCGGTCGCGTGCAGCCGGCCCTCTCGCTCGACGACGAGCTCACGCTTGATCCAGGCCCGCAATTCCTTGCGTGCGAGCGCCGCGAAATCCGCCTCACCGATCTCGAAATCGGCATTGTTGGCGTGCTGTTCCAGCAGCCCTGCCAGGGCCAGCAGAGCATCGTCCAGCGCCACGCCGTCGCGGTTCTGCTCGAACAGCGCCTGCAACGCACTCAGCACGAGCGGCGCGCGGCGCGACGCCATCAACACCCAGGCCGGGTGTCGCTGTCGCGCGTGGATGTAGCGCAGCGTACGTTCGCGACTGGCTGTATCGATCACCGCATTTCCATTCCGTTCGTCCGACGCGTGGCCATTGCCGCCAATGCCGCTACCCGGTTGCAACCGGGACAAGCCTAGCGCAACAGACGTGCGCGGTCTCTCGCCGGCCGGTGCGAAATCGTCCGGGAGCGACCTCGGCCAGCGCGCAGCACGGATCTGCGCAAACCCGACGAGTTCGGAGATCCGCAACGGCGCATGCAGCGATCGATTCGCGCCCGCTTCGCTACTGAAAGCCGTTGCCGAAGATCACGTCGCTGCCGGCCAGCACGAAATCGATCGTCGTCGTGCCCGTAGCGGCCACCGGGATGGGCGTCCCCGACGTGGGCGTGCACTGCGCCTGCGCGCAGGCGTGGTCGTTCCACAGTTCGTCGATGCTACCCGTGCTTTCGGTGCGCGCGTAGTAGGTGCCGGCAGCGAGCCCGCCGTAGACGTAGCGACCGCCCGCATCGGGAAAGGCAATGCCGAGACTGGTGCCGGCCGCGGTGTAGATCCGCACGTACCCGTCGTCGATCGCCCGCCCCGTGCCGTCCTCGGTGAGAGTCCCCTCGATGCGTCCGCCCTGGCCCAGCGCGAAGTCGGCCGTGCTCGTCGCGTTGACGCTCCCGGCGATCGGATCGCCGGTGGTTACGGTGCAGGCGCCTTGCGGACAGGGGCGATCGTTCCAGAGTTCGTCGCCGTAGCCGGTGTCGTCGGTCAACGCGAGACAGCTGCCGGTCTCCAGTCCGCCGTACCGATGGCGACCGAGGTTGTCGGGAAAGGCCACGCCCAGGAAGGTGCCGTTCGCGCGATGGATGCGGACTGCGCCATCGCGGATCGGCAGCCCCGTCCCGACCTCGGTCAGCGTACCGGCGACGGCGCCCCCGGGCTCGAGCACGAAGTGGGCGACCGCGGTCGCATTCGCCGTCACCACGATGGGCGTGACTGTCATGGGCGCGCAGTTCTTCAGCGCGCACGGCTTGTCGTCCCAGAGCTCGTCGAAGTAGCCGGTCCCTTCCGTGCGCGCGAAGTAGTTCCCGGCCGGCAAACCGCCGAAAAGGAATGTGCCGGCAGCGTCGGGGAAGGCGATGCCCACCGGTGACAGGCATCGCATCCTGTTCGTCATGTCGTCTCATTCCCTTGTCGGCCCGCCGTCGCGGCGGTGGTGATTAGAGAAAAGCGCGGGCGCGAACGCACGCCGGCGGCACTCCGTCGCACACGGTGCACGCGACCACTGACGCATCCGGAACGAACCCCTCACAGGATCGCCGTCTTTTCGCCCGGAGTGGCGCCGGCATCATTTTGCCGTGGTGCGCATTTCACGGGATGCACATTCGGGAATATGCCCGGTTTTTGCGACCGCGCTCACGCGGGCACCGCCACACTGCCCCCGCGGTCTTGAGCACCACCGACCAGGGTGGCACGATCGCGCGATGACCAGCCGATCCGCCGAAGCGCAGCACCTGCGCGACCTCGCCCGGCTGCGCCGCGTTCGCGACCGCATCGACCGCGAATACGCGCAGCCGCTCGATGTCGAGGCGCTCGCACGCGGCGCGCACATGTCGGCGGGGCATCTGAGCCGGCAGTTCCGTCAGGCCTACGGCGAATCGGTGTATTCGTACCTGATGACGCGGCGCATCGAGCGGGCGATGGCGCTGCTGCGGCGCGGCGACCTCAGCGTCACCGACGTCTGCTTCACGGTCGGGTGCTCGTCGCTGGGCACGTTCAGCACGCGCTTCACCGAGCTGGTCGGCATGTCGCCCAGCACGTACCGGCGCGACGCGGCGCAGGCGACGGCGGGCATGCCGTCGTGCGTGGCCAAGCAAGTCACGAAACCGATCAGGAATCGAGAAGCGCCGGCCACCGAGCCGGATCTAGCATGACAGCTCACGCCACCCCTGGAGCACGACTGCCATGAACATCACGATTCACGCGAGTTTTCTTCCGCACAACGATCCGGACGCCGCACTGGCCTTCTATCGCGACACGCTCGGCTTCGAGGTGCGCAACGACGTCGGCTACCAGGGCATGCGCTGGATCACGGTCGGTCCCGCGGGCCAGCCGGCCACGTCCATCGTGCTGCACCCGCCCGGCGTCGGCCCCGGCATCACCGACGAGGAGCGCAGCACCATCGTCGAGATGATGGCCAAGGGCACCTACGCCTCGCTGCTGCTGGCCACCGCCGATCTCGACAGCGTGTTCGCGCGACTGCAGGCACGCGACGCCGACATCGTCGAGGAACCGACCGACCAACCCTACGGCGTGCGCGACTGCGCCGTGCGCGATCCCGCCGGCAACCTGCTCCGCATTCAGCAACGCTGAATCGTCGGCGCTCGCCGCCGACGTCGACCACCGCTGAACGTCCGCGCCCCGGCAGACCGCCGGGGTCCCTGAAGGTGTTGATCTTCGCAGGAGGTCTCATGAACAAGTGGATTCGCCAGTTCCACCGCTGGGTGGCCATCGTCTTCACCCTGTCCGTCATCGCGACGTTCATCGCGCTGGCGCAGGAAAAGCCGATCGTCTGGGTCTCGTACGTGCCGCTGCTGCCGCTGTTCCTGCTGCTGGTGACCGGTCTGTACCTGTTCGCGCTGCCCTACTTCGCCCGACCGCGCGGCGGCGCGCCGCGCGCCGCCGGCGAGCCGTGACCGCATCGACCTCCAACCGCGCCGCACCGACGGGACCGCATGCCGGTCCCGCCTCACCCAGAGAGACACGATGAGCAAGACCACGACGAAGAGCACGCCGGCCGCCGCATCGCACGCCGCCGACAGTCACGACCTGATCCGCGTGCAGGGCGCACGCGTGAACAATCTCAAGGACATCAGCGTCGAGATCCCGAAGCGCCGGCTGACCGTGTTCACCGGCGTCTCCGGATCGGGCAAGAGCTCGCTCGTGTTCGAGACCATCGCCGCCGAATCGCAGCGGCTGATCAACGAGACCTACAGCACCTTCGTGCAGGGCTTCATGCCGACGCTCGCGCGGCCGGACGTCGACGTGCTCGACGGCCTCACCACCGCGATCATCGTCGACCAGGAACGCATGGGCGCCAACGTGCGCTCCACCGTCGGCACGGCGACCGACGCCAACGCGATGCTGCGCATTCTCTTCAGCCGGCTCGCCAAGCCGCACATCGGTTCGCCGAGCGCGTACGCGTTCAACGTACCTTCGGTAAAGGCCGTCGGCGTCATCACCGTCGAGCGCGGCAGCAAGACCACCGAGAAGCAGACCTTCAACCGCACGGGCGGCATGTGCCCGCGCTGCGAGGGCATGGGCAACGTCAGCGACATCGATCTCACGCAGATCTACGACGACGCCAAATCGCTCAACGACGGCGCGATCACGATACCGGGCTACAGCATGGACGGCTGGTACGGCCGGATCTTCCGCGGCTGCGGCTTCTTCGATCCGGACAAGCCGATCAAGAAGTTCAGCAAGAAGGAACTGCAGGACCTGCTCCACAAGGAGCCGACCAAGATCAAGGTCGACGGAATCAACCTGACCTACGCGGGCCTGATCCCGCAGATCCAGAAGTCGTTCCTGTCCAAGGACATCGACGCGCTGCAGCCGCACATCCGTGCGTTCGTCGAGCGCGTGGTCACGTTCGCGGTGTGCCCCGACTGCAAGGGCACGCGGCTCAGCGAAGCGGCACGCGCGTCGAAGATCAAGGGCATCAGCATCGCCGATGCCTGCGCGATGCAGATCAGCGATCTCGCCGACTGGATACGCGGCCTCAAGGAACCCTCGGTCGCGCCGCTGCTGGCCGCACTGCGGCAGACACTCGACTCGTTCGCCGAGATCGGGCTCGGCTACCTCGCGCTCGATCGCCCGACCGGCACGCTGTCGGGCGGCGAAGCGCAACGCACCAAGATGATCCGCCACCTCGGCTCGTCACTGACCGACGTGACCTACGTGTTCGACGAACCCACGATCGGCCTGCATCCGCACGACATCCAGCGCATGAACGATCTGCTGCGACGGTTGCGCGACAAGGGCAACACCGTGCTCGTCGTCGAACACAAGCCCGAGGCGATCGCGATCGCCGATCATGTCGTCGATCTCGGACCCGGCGCCGGCACCGCAGGCGGCACGATCTGCTACGAAGGCACGGTCGACGGCCTGCGCGCCAGCGGCACGCTGACCGGCAAACACTTCGACGACCGCGCTTCGCTCAAGCCGGCCGTGCGCAAGGCCGCCGGCACACTGAAGATCCGCGGCGCGAACGCGCACAATCTGAAGGACGTCGACGTCGACATCCCGCTCGGCGTGCTCTGCGTCGTCACCGGCGTCGCGGGTTCCGGCAAGAGTTCGCTCGTGCACGGGTCGATTCCCGCCGGCGCCGGCGTCGTATCGGTCGACCAGGGTGCGATCCGCGGTTCGCGGCGCAGCAATCCGGCGACCTATACCGGACTGCTCGATCCGATCCGCAACGCGTTCGCGAAAGCCAACGGGGTGAAACCCGCGCTGTTCAGCGCGAACTCCGAAGGCGCCTGTCCCGCGTGCAACGGCGCCGGCGTCGTCTACACCGATCTCGGCGTCATGGCCACCGTCGCGACCACGTGCGAAGACTGCGAAGGCAAGCGGTTCGACGCGTCCGTGCTCAAGTACAAACTCGGCGGTCGCGACATCAGCGAAGTGCTCGCGATGCCGATGAGCGAGGCCAAGGCATTCTTCGGCGACGGCAAGGCGAAGACACCCGCCGCGCACGCGATCCTCGAGCGACTGACCGACGTCGGACTCGGATACCTGAGCCTCGGCCAGCCGCTGACCACGCTGTCCGGCGGCGAACGGCAGCGCCTCAAGCTCGCCACGCACATGGCCGAAAAAGGCGGCATCTATGTGCTCGATGAACCGACGGCGGGCCTGCATCTCGCCGATGTCGAACAATTGCTCGGCCTGCTCGACCGCCTCGTCGATGCGGGCAAATCCGTCATCGTCATCGAACACCATCAGGCCGTGATGGCGCACGCCGACTGGATCATCGACCTCGGCCCCGGCGCCGGCCACGACGGCGGGCGCATCGTGTTCGAAGGCACGCCGGCGGAACTCGTGGCGAAGCGCCCGACGCTGACGGGCGAGCACCTGGCGCAGTACGTCGGCGCACCGGCGAAGCGGGCGGCGAAGCGGTGAGGCCGATGCGCCGGCAGTGGCAACCGATCGATCGCTACGGGCAGCCGCCCAGCTGGAATCCATTGCAAAACACGCGATCGACCGCGCCGACTTCGTACGCGCCGATATCGAATGCCGCGCCTGCGGGTCGCGCATTGCCGTTGTAGTCCAACGGCGCATACGCGGCGGCATTGTCGCCCGCGTCGATCGCGGGACTTCCCGCCGCAGGGATCAGCGGCGTCGTGCCGCTCGTCGAGGCGAACATCGGATCGGCGGCGATGCCGGTTTCCGCATGTCCCGTCAGCTGCAGGAACCGCGTCTGCCATTGCGCGAAGCCGACCGGGTTGAAGAAGTCGCTCGCATAGAACTGCGGATTGCCGCCGGCGACATGGAACAGGTTGCGAGCGAACGTCAGCGTGCCGTAGTCGGCCATGCCGTTGGAGCCGAGCTTGACCACAGGCCGCGCGGCATTGCCGTAGATGACGTTGTTGACGAACGCCAGACCGCTGCCGCGCGTGCCGATTTCCGATTCGTTGGACACGTAGATCGACGCCTGGCCCGTGCGCGCGGTGTCGTAGCAACTGTTGTTGTAGAAGCGCGCGTTGAACGACGACGAGGTCGCGAGACACGCATACGTGGAACCGACGACGAGGTTGTTGCGCACGATACCGTCGTAGGATTCGTAGTCGCCGTCGAGCAGGCGTTCTGCGTCAGTGGACTGGCCCAGCATCAGCGCATTGCCATTGTTCGGACCGCCGATGTTGACGAGGCGATTGCGCTCGAACACGGCATTGCGCGAATTGCCCTTGGCGTAGACGCCGATGTCGGGCAGGTCGTGGAGGTAGTTGCCCGCAACGCGCGGACGGTCGGCACCGACGATGTCCACGCCCTGCGCGTTGCTGCCCGGCACGACGATGGCGGCGTCCTGCCAGATCTCGTTGTCGAGGATTTCCACATCATTGCTCGTGCGCACGAGCTTGACGATGTCGACCTTGCTGCAGCACAGCCGATTGCCGCGCAGGCGCACCTTGGGCGTGTCTATTTTGATCGCGTAGCCGTCGCTGCCGCCGTTCGGGCTGCCCTGCACGGTCAGACCCTGCACGGTCCAGTACATCGGACGGCAATCCGTGTTGCCATTGCCGGTGCCGACCGTGTCCTCGTCGCAATCGGAATGATAGAAGTAGATCGTCGGGCCGCTGCCGGTGCTGCGCAGCACCGGCGTCTCGCCCGGATACGCCTGCAAGATGATCCACTGCGCCGCGCTGCCGGGCCGGCTGATCGTGACGGATTCGGTATACGTGCCGCCACGCACCTGGATCGTGTCGCCCGCCGCGACGCGGCCGACCGCAAACGCAATGGTCTTGAACGCGGTCGCCGGCGTCAGGCCGTCGGCACCGTTGTTGCCCGTGGTAGCGACATAGTAGGTCGTCGCTGCCTGGGCCGACGCCGTCGCGAACAGCATCACCGCCGTCGCATTCATCAGACGGTGTACGAATCGTTTTGTTGACATGGACGCGCGGCGCGACAACGGCGGAGGGAAACCCATACTGCCACCGGAGTGCGCGGCCGGAGCGGCCATGCATCACGGAATCGTCACGGACGTCGCGCCGGCGCTACCAGGAACGTCGGCAGGCCGATCTTTTTCGTAGCCCTGGCCCTGCCCGGATTGATGGAGGACGGCTTGATGGAGGACGGCTTGATGGAGGACACCCACGGGCTCGGCTCGGCTTGATTGAGGACGGCTTGATTGAGGACACCCATGGGCTAGGCTCGATTGAGGAAGGCTCGATTGAGGACACCCACAGTTTTCCGGCTTGATTGAGGACACCCACCATTTTCCGGCTCGATTGAGCGGCTTGATTGAGGACACCCACCATTTTCCGGCTCGATTGAGGACACCCACTGAGGGCTCTGAGGACACCCACGGGCTCGATTGAAAGAGGCTCGATTGAGGCGGCTCGATTGAGGACACCCACTGAGGGCTCTGAGAGGGCTCTGAGGACACCCACGGGCTCGATTGAGGAGAGGCCCGATTGAGAAGGCCCGATTGAGGACACCCACAGTTTTCCCGGCTCGCTCGAGGGTTCGATCGAGGACACCCACAGGCTCGATTGAACAGGCTCGATTGAGGGCTCGATTGAGCGGGCTCGATTGAGGGCTCGATTGAGGACGGTTCGATCGAGGACGGTTCGATCGAGGACACCCACAGGCTCGGTTCGATCGAGGACACCCACAGGCTGGCTCGATTGAGGACACCCACCATTTTCCCACCCCGGCTGCAGTGATCCATACCCCCTGCCTGGTCTGGAGGCTCGATTGAGGACACCCACCATTTTCCCACCCCGGCCGCAGCGATCCATACCCCCTGCCTGGTCTGGACGACCGCGATCCAGAAAATTCCGATAGTCCCCCAGGATTTTCGCTATAGCGTTTTCGCTGACCATTCATCACGCTGTCACTTCATGACGATCGCACGCTCCGTACTCGCACCACCCGGTACCGAAGGCTGCTACCACTGCGTCCAACGCTGCGTGCGGCGCGCGTTTCTCTGCGGCGAGGACCAGTACAGTGGCCGATCATTCGAACATCGGAAGCACTGGATCGAAGACCGACTCCGTCGGCTCGGCGACTGTTTCGCCGTCGTCATCCACGCCTACGCGATCATGAGTAACCATCTGCATCTCGTCATGCAGATCATCCCTGCAATCGTTGCAGGATGGAGCGACGACGAGGTCGCGACGCGCTGGTTGCGACTTTTTTCTTCGGCAGACGTTGACGAAGCGAACATCGAACTCAAGCACCGGCAATTGCTCGCGAACCCGGCACGTCTCGACGTCATTCGCAGCCGACTCGGCAATCTGTCCTGGTTCATGCGCTGTCTGGCAGAGCCAATCGCACGCCGCGCCAATCGGGAAGATGACTGCAAAGGTCGATTCTGGGAGGGCCGTTACCGATCCCAACTTCTCTGCGACGAACGCGCGGTTCTCGCGGCGATGAGCTATGTGGACCTCAATCCTATCCGCGCCGGCGTGTGCGACCGACTGGACACGTCTTTGCACACCAGCGCGCGTGAAAGGATCGAGGGCTCCCGCACATCACCGGAAACGCGTACCGCACCGTTGCGGCCAATCATCGGCGCCCACCCGTCCGCAATGCTGGGGCTCAGCACAGCCGACTATTTGGCGATTCTGGACTGGACCGGCCGCCTACTGGCGCCCGGGAAGCGGGGCAAGATTGCCCATTGCGCTCCGGCCATCTTGTCCCGTATCGACACGCCTGCACGCTGGGCGACGCGCGTACGTGGCTACGGCAGCGGCTGGGCCCGGGCTGCAGGCTCCGCGCAGGATCTGATGGCATTGGCCGAACGGCTCGGTCAGCGCTGGCTCAAGGGCATTCGGTTGGCGATTCAGCTCAGCTGAACTATGCGTTGCCTCGGCTCGCCCGCAAGGGAGAATGGAGCGTGCGCGACATATTCCGGCGAGTGCTGACCGTACCGATGCCGTGACGGCAAGAGGCGATGAGCCAAGGTCGTGACTCGATCGATAAGCTAGAGCCGAGCGCCAGTAATTCATGGGTGTCCTGAGTCACTGGCACCAGCAATTCATGGGTGTCCTGAGTCACTGGCAATTTTTCATGGGTGTCCTGAGTCGCTGGGTGTCCTGAGTCGCTGTGAGTCGCTGTCCTGGGTCGCTGACGAACACTCAGCTATCGGTCATCGCGCAGCGCCGTCGCCCGACGCGCGCCATGCGCCTCGAACACGCCGATTGCTTCATCGACCCGCTGTGCGTACAGGTAGTCGAGCGCGGTGCGTCCGCTTGCGTCCACTAGGTTCGGATCCGCGCCGAAATTCATCAGGCTCTCGAGGAACTCGAGGTCGGTGGTGCGGAAGTCGACACAACGCTGCAGCAGAACGCTACGACCTGCTTCACCGCGATGATTCAGATCGCCGCCGCGCGCGATGAGCCAGGGTAAGTATTCCTGTGCCTTGTCGGGACGATCGAGGCCGACGATGTCAGTGAGCACGGTGTTGCCATTGCTCGTCGGGCGATTCGGATCGGCGCCCGCGTCGAGCAGTTGCTTCACGACAGGGTCGTTCGCGTTCCAGGCCGCAGCCAGCAGCACCGGCCAGCCTCCGCGCTCGGCGTTGGGGCTCGCGCCGCGCGCGAGCAGATAGCGCGCCAGTTCCGGGTCGGATTCAGCACTCTCCACAGCCGCATACAGGAGTGCGTCGAGTTCGATCTGGCTCGGTGGCAGTGCCGGATGATCGAAGCGCATGGCCGGTGTGACGGGCGGCGTGCCGGCGGCGCAGACGACGCGCGGTCGCGCGCCGTGCTCGACCAGCCAGGTCGTGGCGGCGGCGTCCTGGCGATCGGCGGCGTCGCACAGGGCCTGGTCGAAATCCTGCGGCAGCCACGGCAGCGTGCGCAGCGTGTTGAACGCGCCCGAAGACCATCCGCCGGTACCGATCGAGCCTTCCAGGCCGCGCGCGAACGCCAGGATGCTGATCACGCAAAAGCCCGCGAGAACGATTGCCAGACTCGCGTGCTGCAGCAGATCGACGACGAGTCCCGTCATGCCGGGCCGGGGCTCGTTGCCGCCGAAGCCGGAACCGGGAGCAGACATGAGGCGGCGCACCATGCGATATGGCGACTGGATGACGCCCAAGGCAGTGATCGCGAAAAACAGCGGCAGCAACACCAGCAACATGCCGCGGGGATAGACAAAGAACGACGCGAACACTGCCATCGCGATGCCCGCGCCGATCCGTGCCGTTCGCGAGTTCAGGCGCGAACCGGTCGAGGATTTGAAGCGTCGCCCGGCGCGTCGCGATCTACCGGCGGATGCCGGCACGACGGTAGCGCAGCACAACAGTACGGCGCATCCGAAGAACCCGACCACGATCGGCAGCACCCAGAATCCGGTGAAGGACCACTCCATCGCGTCATCGGGTGTCGCGCGCGACAGCTTCAGCAGTGTGTCCGAGCCGACCGCACGGTCCCCATCCATGGAACTGGTGACATATATCTCGTAGCGCCGCAGCTGTCCCGCAGCGACCGGCCAATCGTCCGGCGCGCGATAGCGCACGAAACTGTGCCACTTCGGGCCGCGCCGCGACGCCCCGACGACGGGCTCACGATCGTACTGCCCGATCACGACAGGCCCCTGCAGATAGGACTGCCGCGTTCCGATCATTCCGGCCAGCAGCCAGCCGAGCAGGATCGCGACGGAAATTGGCAGCAGGCTCCGTAGCACGGTAGTGGCGGACGAACGGTTGATGGCGCGGCTCCCTTGGCGAGATCGAACGCTAAACGATGTCCGGTGCAAAACGAGAACATGCAGCATGCGGCGTGAAATCCCGAACATGCGGAATGAGGTCCGGGACACCCAGAATCCCGAACCTACAATCTGCTCCTCGACGCGCCGGAACAAACTGCTTGCCGCCGCAAAAGTCTTTCGCGATGCAGCGAATCGAGAGGCGCACGCGGATAGAGCAGCACGACAATTTGTGGGTGTCCTGATTTGGTCCCGTGTCCCGATTTGGTCCCTTGATGGGTGTCCTGATCTGGTGTGATTTGGTCCCGATCTGGCCTTCCTTGATGGGTGTCCTGATCTGATCCCATCTGGTCTCGCTTTGATGGGTGTCCTGATCTGGTCGGTGTCCTGATCTGGTCACTGTCCTGATCTGATCAGCCGGCTCCCAGACTCACCAGCCCCTCCCCCACCATCCTCCAACGCCCCCCGCCGCCATGAGCTAGACTCCGGCGACGATGACGCCGTTCTTCTCCACACACCGGGCAACCGGCCCGACATCGGTGTCTTCGTCCGCTACTGCGCGTGCGCGCAGCGCGCCATGGATCTTGTCCCTGATGCTTCTCGGCGCATGCTCAGGCGCTCCCGAAGGTTTCAAAGCCGTGCCTGCCGCCGATTCGCGTGACGGCAGCGGCTGTCCTGCGCTCACGGGCACGTTCGATCTTTCCGGCACGCCGACGGGCGCCTCGCTCGCGCTGCCCGCGCAACCGAACTATTACGGCCTTCCGCGCGCGCTGACCTTCACGCAAGGATCGAGCGGTACCGAGGCCTGGTGGGTCGTGCCGCGCGCGGCGCTGCTGTCGTTCGCAAAAAAATTGAGCGACGACGAGC
>CAMLSI010000102.1 GCA_946482585.1 uncultured Lysobacteraceae bacterium | reverse complement strand
GCCAGGATGCCGGCCGGCTCACGATCTTCCTCGGCGCCGCGCCGGGCGTGGGCAAGACCTACGCGATGCTGTCGCGCGCGCGGGAACTGCGGCGGCAGGGCATCGATGTCGTCGTCGGCGTGGTCGAGACGCACGGCCGCGCGGACACGCTGGCGCTGCTGGACGGCCTGGAAACGGTGCCGCGGCGCCGCGTCGAGTATCGCGGCCACGTCGTCGAGGAGTGCGATCTCGACGCCTTGCTCGCGCGTCGTCCCGCGCTCGCGCTGGTCGACGAGCTCGCGCACCGCAACGCGCCGGGCAGCCGGCACGAGCGCCGTTGGCAGGACGTCGTGGAACTGCTCGATGCCGGCATCGACGTCTACACCACGATCAACATCCAGCACCTCGAGAGCCTCAACGACATCGTGCATCGCATCACCGGCGTGCGCGTGACCGAAACGGTTCCCGACGCGGTGTTCGACCGTCTGCGCGACATCGTGCTCGTCGACCTGCCGCCGCGCGAGCTGATCCAGCGGCTCAAGGACGGCAAGGTCTACGTGCCGGATCAGGCTGCGCGCGCACTGCAGGCGTATTTCTCGCCGTCCAATCTCAGCGCGCTGCGCGAACTCGCCCTGCAGACCGCGGCCGACCGCGTCGACTCCGACCGGCGCGAGGCGCAGACCGCGCGCGGCATGCCCGGCGTCGCGCTGCGCCGGCGCGTGCTCGTCGCGATCGACGGCTTCGGCCAGTCCGAGTACCTCGTGCGCTTCGGCCGGCGGCTCGCGGAGCGCCGCGATGCGCCCTGGACCGTCGTCTGCGTGCAGACGCGCGGCGCGTTCGACGCGGAACGCCAGCGCGAAATCGACCAGGCCTTCGCGCTGGCCCGCCGGCTCGACGGCGATGCGGTGCTGCTGCACGGCGCGCACATCGTCGATACGCTGCTCGACTATGCGGCGCGCATCGGCGCGACGGCGCTGGTGCTCGGCCGCACGCGCGAGCGGCCGCTCGCGCGGTTGTTCAATCGCACGCTGACCCAGCAACTGATCCAGAAGGGCGCGCATTTCGAGCTGACCATCGTCAGCACGCCGCAGGCGAGGGCGCGCGCGCGCCGGCGCCTGCTCGGCGACGGCGACGACGATGCGGCGCGCTGGCGCGACGCCGGCACCGCCGCACTCGGCGCGGCGCTCGCGGTCACGGCGGCAGCGCTGGCGAAGCGGTGGTTCGGTCTGAGCGACCTGTCGATGGTATTCATCGTCGCCGTGCTCATCGTGGCGGCGCGCACGCGCATGTCGGCAGCCGTGCTCGCGGCCGTGCTGTGTTTTCTCGCCTACGATTTCTTCTTCATCGAGCCGCGCTACACGCTCTACATCGGCGCGAGCCGCGGCGTGGCGACCGTGTTCCTGTTCCTGCTCGCGGCCCTCGTCGCCGGGCGTCTCGCATCGCGATTGCGCGAGCAGGTGCTCGCGCTGCGCGCTGCCAATGCGCATGCGACCGCGCTCGAAGCATTGAGCCGGCAGCTCGCGGTCGCGGCCGATCTCGGCCAGGTCGTCGGTGCCGGCCGCGATGCGTTGCGGCGCGCGCTCGGCGCGGACGCGGTCGTCCATCTCGGCGACGACACGCTCGATCGCGACGGCGAGCAGGGTGTCGACGACAAGGGTCGCGCCGCGGCCGACTGGGCGCGGCGCCATCAGCAGCCCGCCGGCCGATTCACCGAAACCCTGCAGGCATCGGCCTGGTGGATGCTGCCGCTGCTCGACGAAGACACGACCCTGGGCGTCATCGCGTTGCGCTTCACGCCGGCGATGGTGCGTCTGGACAACGAGACGCGGCGTCTCGCCGAGGCGATGGCCGGCGACATCGCGCAGGCGGTCACGCGCACGCGGCTCGTCGCCGACCTCGAAGACGCGCGCGTCAGCGGCGAGAGCGAACGTCTGCGCTCGGCGTTGCTGTCGTCGGTGTCGCACGACCTGCGCTCGCCGCTGTCGTCGATCATCGGCGCGGCGAGCAGCCTGGAGAGCTACGGCGCCGGCATGAACACCGAGGACCGGCATGCCCTGCTCGAAACGATACGGCTGGAGGGCGAGCGGCTCGATCGCTATATCCAGAATCTGCTCGACATGACGCGCCTCGGTCACGGCGGGCTCGCCTTGAATCGCGACTGGATCGGCGTCGACGAAGTGATCGGATCGGCCGTCGCCCGGCTGCGGCGCTACGAACGCGATGTGCGCGTTGACGTGCGCATCGCGCCGGCGCTGCGACCGCTCTGGGTGCATCCGGCGCTGATCGAGCAGGCGCTGTTCAACGTCATCGAGAATGCGGCGAAGTTCTCGCCGCCGGGCGAGGCGGTGAGCATCGACGCGCGAGAGATCGACGGTGAAGCGCTGCGCATCGACGTGACCGATGCCGGTCCGGGGATTCCCGAGGACGAGCGCAAGCGCATTTTCGACATGTTCTACAGTGTCGAGCGCGGCGATCGCGGACGCGGCGGCACGGGTCTCGGACTGACGATCTGCCGCGGCATGATCGGCGCGCACGGCGGCAGCGTAGACGCGCTGCCGGGCCCGGATGGCCGCGGCACGACGATTCGGATTACCCTGCCGCGCATGGAGCCGCCGACGCCGCCGCGCGCATGAGCGAACCGACCGCCGAGACCGTCGTCGCGGCGCGCGTGCTCGTCATCGACGACGAGCCGCAGATCCGCCGTTTTCTCGATATCAGTCTGCGCGCGCAGGGCTATCGCGTGGAGAGTGCGGACAAGGGAGAGACCGGGCTCGCGGCACTCGCCGCGCACGGCGCCGACATCGTGATACTGGATGTCGGCCTGCCCGATCGCGACGGCCACGACGTGCTGCGCGAATTGCGGCAGTGGTCGCAAGTTCCCGTGATCATGCTGACCGTGCGCTCCGGCGAAGCGGAAAAGGTGAGGGCGCTCGACGGCGGCGCGAACGACTACGTGACCAAGCCCTTCGGCGTGCAGGAACTCATGGCGCGCGTGCGCAACCTGCTGCGCTGGCGTGCAGTCGCGCCCGACGCCGCGCCGATCTATGACGACGGCCGCCTGCAGGTCGATCTCGCGCGGCGCGAGCTGCGCCTCGGCGGCGAAGCCGTCGCGCTGACGCGCAAGGAGTACGCGCTGCTCGCCGTGCTGCTGCAGAACGCCGGCCGCGTCGTCACGCAGCCGCAGCTGCTGCGCGAGCTCTGGGGCCCGACTCATCAGGAAGACACGCACTATCTGCGCATCCTCGTCGGCAAGCTGCGCCAGAAACTCGGCGACGATGCCGCCGCGCCGCGCTGGATTGCGACCGAACCCGGCGTCGGACTGAAGTTCATCGATCGCCGATCGTAGGTTGGGGCTGAGCCGCAGGCGAAGCCCAACCTGCGCGACTCTCTCAGGGGAAACGCCAAAACCGTCGTCCCGGCGGTTTCTGGAGTCGGCGAGTCCGGCGCCGGTCCGGACTCGCCTCCGCCGATCAGGCGCTGAGGTGTTCGATCGCGGGCGGCACCTCCTGTGCCGCAGAGAACCTCGAAGTCTCCGAGCTTCCCTCAGGGGGCGCGGTCGACGCGGAACACCGGATACAGGTTGAGCTGCTCGTCCCGGGACGCATGACGGCGGGCGAAGAACTGCAGGCGCGCGGCGGAACTCCTGACGAAGTCCGGCTCGGTCGCGAGCTTGCGCTGGAATTCGGCGGCGAGCGCGGGATCGCGCTTGAGCTGTTCGCGCGCGACGTCTTCGGCGACGTAGTCCTCCATGTATTCCTTCTGCTCGAACGCGTTGTTGAACGCGCCCCAGGCCGCGAGCGAATCGGGTGCCTGCGGCTCGAGCAGCGCGACCGCGATGCGCGAGCGCGCCTGCGAGAGCGGCACGTACAGTGCGCCGGCCGTCAGGTCGCGCGTTTCGGTCGTCCATTCGCCCTTCAGCGTGGCACGCTGGTGGCTTTCGACCGGCTCGCTCGCGAACGTCACAGCGGTCGCGCGGAAGGTCTGCAGGGCGAGACGCGTCTGCGGATCGGCCAGGCGCCTGTAGCTCACGCCGTGCGCGTCGAGCTTCGCGGCCACGAGATCGGCCCAGGCCGCGGGCACGAGATAGCCGGCCTTCGGCGCATCGACCTGCGTCGCCGGCTGCACGTCGTCGCGCAGCGGTACTTTCCAGATTTGCGGCTTGCGCTCGTCGTAACGCGTCATCAGCGCGCCGGAGATCTCCGACGGCGTGCGCGTGTAGGCGTAGCCGCGGAATTCGATCTCGCGCGCCTTGTCGGTGGCGCGGTAGTCGAGCGCGACGCGCGTGCCGCCGAGCGTCGCGGCGCGTTCGTCCGCGGTCAGCTGTTCGGTGCGCCAGTCCTTGCCGCGTTCGCTGACGATCTGCAGCACGTCGAGCATGGTGTTGCGCGTGATCTTGACGCGTGTCGGATACGGCTTCCACGAATGCGTTTCGACGAGCACCGCGAAGCGGTTGCGCAGCGGCAGGTAGCCGGTGGAGAAACGCGGCGGCGCGACGGTGTCGGCGAAGCCCGATGCCGGATCGTCGCCGATCACGAACGCCGGATAGAAACCGACCGGCAGCGAGCCCTGCTTCGTGAGGCGCGCCAGCGTTTCGTCGCGCAGTTCGCGGCCGAGCTTGCGCAACTCGTCGTCGCCCGAATACAGCGGCTCGACCTGGATCGCGACGTCATGCTCGAACTTCGCGCCGTCGGTCACGTGCAGGTCGACGTAGACCGCCGGGTCCCAGCGATTGACCAGCGCGAGCATCGCACGCATCTCGGGCGCGTCGGCCTTGAGGTAGTCGCGGTTGAGGTTGTAGTTCTGCGCAGTGGTGCGCCAGCCCATCTGCTCCGGGCCGCGCTGGTTCGGCCGGTTCCAGGCGCCGAAGCGCTCATGCCCGTCGATGTTGAACACGGGCACGAACACCATGACCTGCTTCTCGAGCAGGCCGGCGCCGGCCTTGCCCTGCAGCAGTTCGCGCAGCAGCAGGAAACCTGCGTCCTTGCCGTCGATCTCGCCGGCATGGATGCCGCCCTGGAACAGGGTCACGGGCACGCCCTGTTCGCGTGCGGCTTCCGGCGTGCGCGCGCCGCTCTTCGTCACGACGAGCGCGAGCATCGGACGGCCTTCGGGCGTGCGGCCGAATTCGTCGCAGCTCACCGCATCGGGCCAGGCTTTCGCGAAGCGTGCGCAGAGATCGGCGACCTCGTCGTAGCGGCCGGTGCGCTTGAAGCCCGATTGCTCGGCGACGGTACGCAGATTGTCGGCGGCAGCATGTGCCGACGCGGCGGAAGTCAGCAGAGCGGCGAACAGGACGGCATGACGGATCATGGACGGCACCGGGAGCGAAGGATCGCGCAAGCATAGCCATTGGCGCTGCCTTCGCACACGGCCCGTGCGGGAATAAGCGCCGAAGCCGCGCAATCCGCACAGCGACCGGCTGCACAGGCTCGCGTCGCGCGGCAGATTGCGCGATCCGCAGCGGCCCTTCGCTTCAGATCGCGCGAAACGCGAACGCGAGGCCCAGCTCGACCGCCATGGCGACGGCGAGCCACAGTGCGGCGAGCGGCCAGCTCCAGCGCGGTCCGCGCAGCCGTTGCGAAAGGGCCGACAGCGCGAGCCCGCCGAGCGAGCTCCATAGGCCGAAGAGGAACAGCAGTCCCGCCGCTGCGTATGTCGTGCCGAGCGCCATGAGCAGCATGAGGCCAACGACGAGGAGCAGGAAGACGCCGACGGCCGCAAACAGGGCGAGAAGCAGAAGCAGGATGGCCAAGGGCGATCGTCCGTACCGGCGCAGACGGGTAGGTTGCCGTCAAGCGCAACGGGCCGCAACCGCGGGACCCGCCGTTGCGATGAGCACGCGCGAAGGCGCGTGGGCGCAGGCCGCGTGCCGATGACATCGGTGTGCGGCGACGCGGGGCGTCGATGCTCCGGTGGCCGGGGAGTTTCGTCGCGCGGACGCGACCCGCCGCGACGTGGCGGTCGGTCGAACCGGCCGCCGCTTACGATCGAAGCTGTTCCTCGATGCTGCGCGTCCGCTCGCTCACGACATCGCCCGTATGCGCCGTGTCTTTTCGCTCGATGAGCATCATCAGGCATTCCTCGTCCGCAACCGGCAGGTGCTGCACGCCTTTCGGCACGACGAACAGTTCGCCCGGGCCGAGTTCCACGTCGCGATCGGGCAGTCGCAGACGCAGGCGTCCCTGCAGCACGAAGAACAATTCGTCCTGATCGTCGTGGTGGTGCCAGACGAGTTCGCCGCGGACTTTGGCGACCTTGACGTAGTTGTCGTCGAGCGCGCCGATCACGCGCGGCGACCAGAGTTCGGTCAGGTTGGCCGCGAGCGCGCGCGGATCGACGGGATCGGTCTTCAACATACGAGTGCTCCGAGTTGACGTATGAACACCGTCTCGCCCCAGCGTAGCCAGAGCAAGGCGATCGACGCGGCCAGGACCAGCGCGAGCGCCGTCAGGCCCACGCGTCGCCACGACAGCGGCTGCGCTGTCACGGGGTCGATTCCGCCGTGCGCAGCGCCGGTGCGGGGGCGGGCGTATCGCGCGTGACGTAGCTGATCGCGGCGGCCGCGACACCCAGCACGATGCTCGCGATCCAGATCGTCGTGTAGCTGCCGGTCGTGTCGAAGAGCCGGCCCGCGGCCCAGGCGCCGATGAAGCTGCCGACCTGATGCGTCAGGAACACGATGCCGTACAACGTGGACAGATAGCGCACGCCGAACAGGCTGGCCACGGCGCCGTTGGTCAGCGGCACGGTGCCGAGCCAGAGAAAGCCGAATACCGCGGCGAACGCGAGCGCGGAGAACGTGCTCAGCGGGACGAGCAGGAACACCGCGATCGCGAGCGCGCGCGCGCCGTCGAGCGCGGCGAGCAGGCGCGGCCGCGAATGGCGTCCGCCCCAGAGTCCGAACAGATACGAGCCCGCGATGTTGAACAGGCCGACGAGCGCGAGCGAAGTCGCGCCGACGCTGGCGGGTATGCCCTGATCGACGAGATAGGCCGGGAAATGCGTCGCGATGAAGGCAATGTGGAAACCGCAGACGAAGAAGCCCGCGTTGAGCAGCCAGTAGTGCGGATGCGCGGCGGCCTGGGCGAGCGCGCGGGCGAGTCCGCCGTCGTCGACGGTCGCCGTGCCGACCGCGTTCTGCGGACGGCGTATGCCGATGGCGGCGGCAGCGATGACGAGGATGAGCACGGCGAGGCCGAGCATCGCGCCGCGCCAGCCCCAGCTTGCGATGAAGGCCTGCGCCATCGGCACGACGGCGAACTGACCGAACGAACCGCCCGCCGTGACGAGGCCGAACGCGAGGCTGCGCTGTTCGGGCCGCACGAGACGCGCGACGCCCGTGAGCACGACGACGAAGGTCGTGCCGGAGAGACCCAGGCCGATCAGCACGCCGAGGCTGGCCATGATGCCGCCGGGCACGACCACCTGCGACGCGAGCACGAGGCCGGCCGCGTAGACCAGCGTGCCGACGACGAGCACGCGGCGCACGCCGTAGCGGTCGGCGATCGCGCCGACGAAGGGCTGAGCGAGGCCGAACAGCAGATTCTGCACCGCGATCGCGAAGCCGAAATACTCGCGTCCGATGCCGAAGTCGCGGCCGATCGGCTGCAGGAACATGCCGAAGCTCTGGCGCACGCCCATGCTCACGGTCACGATGAGCGCGCCGCAGGCGATCGCGAGCAGCGCGGCGCGGGTCCAGGAAGTGTCGGTCGGTTCGGAGAATGGCTTCATGACGGCTGGCGAAGTTGGCGCTGCCGGGCAGGGTAGTCGCCGTCGTATCGTCGCGTCATTGGCGCGACGGCCGATTCTGTATCAACGCAGAATTGAGAATGCCCGGCGCAGGAGTCGATGTATCCGATGAGCGAATCCGTATCCGACATCGCCGTGTTCGTCGCCTGCGTGGACAGCGGGCGCCTCAACCATGCGGCGCGCACGCTCGGCATCACGCCGGCCGTCGCAAGCGCGGCGCTGAAACGGCTCGAGGCCGAACTCGGCGTGCGCCTGGTCCTGCGCACGACGCGCAGCCTGCGCCTCAGTGCCGAGGGCGAACGCTATCTGCCGCACGCGCGTGCGGCACTGGATGCGCTGAATGCCGGACGTCTCGCGCTGAACCGCGACGGCGACGCGCTCGAAGGCCTGGTCCGCGTCACCGCGCCCGCGGATTTCGGACGCAACCGGCTCGCGGGCTGGCTCGACGATTTCGCCGCGCGGCATCCGCAGGTGCGTTTCCAGATCACGCTCGACGATGCCGTGGCCGATTTCTATTCGGCGCCGGTCGACCTCGCATTGCGCTATGGCCCGTTGAACGATTCGAGCCTGATCGCCGCGCCGCTCGCGCAGCTCGTGCGCGTGGCCTGCGCCGCGCCGGACTATCTCGCGCGCCGGGGCGCGCCGCGTTCGCCGCACGATCTCGCCGCGCACGATGCGCTGTGCTACATGCGCCAGCATCGGCCGGTCGATCGCTGGACCTTCACGCGCGGCGCCGACAGCGTCGACGTGGCCGTCGTGCCGCGCTGGACCTTCAACGATGCGGAGATGGTGCGGCGCTGGGCGATACGCGGCCGCGGCATCGCCTATCGGATATGGGCCGACGTGGCCGAAGACGTGGCCGCGGGGCGGCTGCAGCGCGTGCTGCCCGAATGGATCGGCGAGGCCACGCCGTTGAACCTCGTCTACACCGAACGCCGGCTGTCGCCGGCGCTGCGCGCCGTCATCGATTTCCTGCTGGAGCGCCGCGCCGATCTCGAAAACTGCCGGCCCGCGTAGACGAACCGCGGAGGTCGGCGCGGAGCCGCAGGCGAAGCCCGGCATCGCGGTGTCGCCGCGCCGACGAATGTCGAACGGAGCAATGGCCGAGCCCTGCAGCACGAGGCGACCAGCCTCGCGGACGTCGCCTCGGCAAGGGGCTTTCGCAGCGGGAACGCCGCGCCGTTGCGCGTCGCTGCGCTCAGCGCCAGCCTATCGCCGGTCGAACGCCGCGAGCCCGCGCGCCGCTTCGGCGCGCACCTTGTTGCGCAGCAGCGGCGTCCAGCCGAGCAGCAGGCCGGCCGGACCCAGCGCCTGGCGCGACCAGCGCCAGAAATCGAAATCGTCGACGTGCTCGCAGATCAGTCCGTCGCGGAAGCGGAACTCCGCATGGATCACGTTGTGCACGGAGCGGCCGGTCTTGCTGAAGCTGTACCAGGCCTGCCAGTCGGCGCTGCCGCGATCGCCGTCGGCGCGCACGTTCGCGAACTCGAGGCGCAGGTCCTTGCCGCGCTCGCAGAGCATGCGCCACATGCGGCCCACGTCCTCGCCGCGCAGATCGAACGCAGGGTCGCGAAACGTGGCGTCCGGCGTGTAGCAGGCGGCCATCGCGGCGCCGTCGCGCCGCTGGAAGGCCAGGTAGAACGTGGCGATGCGTTCGGCGGGTTGCACGATGCGTGAGCTCCGGTCGGGCGGCCTATGGTGCCAGCGCGGCGACGGGCGACAGGTGGCGCGTTCGTCGCGTGGCGGATTTCACACCGGTGCGGATGCGTCGGATTGCCTTGCTATGATCGCCCCGGCGTGCAGCGGAGCATCTCATGGCGGCCAAGGCGAGCGACAAGTCCGATCTCGACGTCGAAACCTACCTGGCGCAGTTGCAGCACCCGGCCAGGTCGCTCGTGATCGCGCTGCGCCGCGTCGTGCTGGGCGCGGATCCGTCCATCGCCGATGGCATCAAGTGGAATTCGCCGAGTTTTCGCGTCGTGGAGTATTTCGCGACGACGCACCTGCGCGCGAAGCAGGGAACAGGTCTGATCCTGCATTTCGGTGCGAAGAAGAATGCGATCTCCGCGAGCGGCGTCGACCTGCCCGATCCGGCCGGATTGCTGAACTGGCTCGCAAAGGATCGCGCGATGGTTTCGCTGCGCGACGAAGCCGATCTCGCGGCGAAAGCGCCGGCGTTGCAGGCGCTGTTGCGCGAATGGATACGGCACCTGGGCTGAGCGGCGCCGCGGCGTCGCGTTGCGGCGGTTGAACCCGGGAGCGGCGAGGCTGCCTGCGCAACCTCGCCGCCGGTTCTTCGTCGACGCTCAGCGCTGCGGCGCGGGCTCCAGCTTCGCGCGCTTGCCCATGGCGCGATGCTTCACGCGTTCGCGCAGATCGTCGAGCACGGTGTAGGCGGCCGGAATCACGACGAGACTGAGCAGGGTCGAGGTGATCAGGCCGCCGATGACGGCGATCGCCATGGGGGCGCGGAACGACGCGTCGGCGCCGAAGCCGAGCGCGATCGGCAGCATGCCCGCACCCATCGCGAGCGTGGTCATGATGACCGGGCGCGCGCGCTTGCGGCAGGCGTCGACGAGCGCATCGTGCTGCGTCATGCCGTGATCCTGTTCCGCGATCACGGCGTAGTCGACCAGCAGGATCGAGTTCTTCGTCGCGATGCCGATCAGCATGAGCAGACCGATCAGCGCCGGCAGGGACAGGAAGTTGTTCGTGAGCAGCAGCATGCCGAACGCGCCGCCGGCGCACAGCGGTACCGCGATCAGGATCGTCAGCGGCTGCAGCGCGTTGTTGAACAGCAGCAGCAGTACGGCGTAGACGCAGAAAATGCCGGTGCCCATCGCGACGAGGAAGCCGACGAACAGTTCGACGAAGATCTCCGCGTCGCCGGTGTTGAGCATCTTCACGCCGGGCGGCAGCTGCTTCAGCGACGGCAATTGTTCGATCTCGGCCATGACCTCGCCGAGCGGCCTGCCGTTGAGTTCCATGTTGAACGTGACGTTGCGCTGGCGGCCGTAGCGGTCGAGCTGCGCGGGGCCGCTGTCGAGCCGGATGTTCGCGACCGAGGTCAGCGGCACCGGGCCGTCGCGGCCGGGTACGCGCAGCAGCGAGATGACCGCGGGCCGATCGAGATCCTGCTCGGCGATGCGCACGCGGATCGGAATCTGCCGCTCGGGCAGGTTGAGCTTCGCGAGGCGCTGGCGGAAGTCGCCTGCGGTCGCGATGCGCGCGGCTTCGGCGATGTCCGCGGTCGCGACGCCGAGATCGGCCGCGCGCAGCGGATCGGGCGTGATAACGACTTCGGGACGCAGCAGCGACGCCGTCGAGGTCACGCTGCCGAGGCCTTTCAGGTTGCGCAGATCGCGCTCGAGCGCCTGGCTGGCCTGCAGCAGCAGGCGCGGATCGTCGCCCGCGAGCACGAGCTGCAGCAGTTCGCCGGGCTCGCTGCTGATGAAGCTCACGCGCACGCCGGCGAGATCCGAAAGACGCGCGCGCACTTCGCGTTCGAGCACTTTCTGATGGCGTTCGCGCGTGCCGGGCTTGCCCCAGTCGAGCGTCAGCGTCGCCTTGCGCACGTCGCCGACCAGCGACTGGTTCGGATCGCCGAGATCGAGCACGCCGCCGATCGCGGTATAGACGCGCTTGAGTTCGGGCAGATCCGCCAGCGCCTTGCGTGCCTGCTCGGCGACTTCCGTCGTCTCGGCGAGGCTCGCGCCCGGCGGCAGTTCGAGACTGAGGTTGCTGCGGCCGAGATCGGCCGGCGGAATGAAAGTGGCCGGGATCAGCGGCACGATCGCGAGCGAGGCGACGAACAGGCCGAACGCGAGCCAGAGCGTGCGCGTGCGATGCGCGAGCGCGCTCTCGACCAGGCGCAGGTACCAGCGCATCAGCGGCCCTTCTTTTTCGTCGTGCGGCTGCGGCTTCAGCAGATACGCGGCCATCATCGGCGTCAGCAGGCGCGCGACGAGCAGCGAGAACAGCACGGCCGTTGCGGCGGTCCAGCCGAATTCGCGGAAGAACTTGCCCGGAATGCCCGGCATGAACGCGACCGGCACGAACACGGCGGCCAGGGTCAGCGACGTCGCGATCACGGCGAGGCCGATCTCGTCGGCCGCATCGGTCGCAGCCTCCTGCGGCGACTTGCCCATGCCCAGATGACGCACGATGTTCTCGACCTCGACGATGGCATCGTCGACGAGGATGCCGACGACGACCGCGAGTGCGAGCAGGGTGATCATGTTCAGGCTGAAGCCGAACCAGTGCATCACGGCAAACGTCGGGATGATCGACAGCGGCAGCGCGAGCGCGGAAATCCAGGTGGCGCGCCAGTCGCGCAGGAACAGCCAGACCACGAGCACGGCGAGCAGCGAGCCCTCCCAGAGCATGGTCATCGACGATTCGTACGAGCCCTCGGCTTCCTCGACGGTCGAGCTGACTTCCGCAAATCGCAGGTTCGGATAGCTGCGGCCCAGTTCCTCGACCATCCAGGATGGTCGCGCCCATCCGCACGAGCAGCGCGTGCAGGCGGTCGACGTCCTCGCGCGAATCGGCCACGCAGGCGAGATGGTGCAGGCAAAACGACTCCATCCCCATTACGCGCCACTACCTGATCTACAAGAGCGATGGCGACATCGACGTGAAGAGCACGCCGAAGCCTGTGCCGAAGCCGCAGCAGGTCGCGCCTGCCGGGCCGCGCCTTGTGCGCGACGATGACACCGCGTGAGAGTAGGCTGCGACATGGCCCGCCAACCCGCCAAGCCCGACGATCCCGCCCAGTACCAGCGGTTCCGCGACCTCGCGATCGAGCTGGAGGCCGACAACGACAAGAAGGCCCTGGAGTG
>CAMLSI010000101.1 GCA_946482585.1 uncultured Lysobacteraceae bacterium | reverse complement strand
GCCGCGAAGGCGGCGCTCGCGCCGTTCACGTTCCAGCGTCGCGAGCCGAATGACGACGATGTCGTCATCGCGATCCGCTACTGCGGCATCTGTCATTCCGATATCCACATGGTCGACAACGGCTGGGGCATGAGTGTCTATCCGCTCGTGCCGGGTCACGAAATCGCCGGTGTCGTCACCGCGGTCGGCAGCAAGGTCACGAAGTTCAGGCCCGGCGATCATGTCGGCGTCGGCTGTTTCGTCGATTCGTGCACGACCTGTGCGCAACGCGACGTCGATCGCGAGCAGTACATGCCCGGTCTGGTGCTGACCTACAGCGGGTTCGAGCCCGGCAGCACGACGCCGACGTACGGCGGCTATTCCGATGCCATCGTGGTCAAGGAAGGCTACGTGCTGTCGATTCCAGAGAACCTGCCGCTCGATGCCGCGGCGCCGCTGCTCTGCGCCGGCATCACCTTGTACTCGCCGTTGCGCCATTGGCAGGCGGGACCGGGCAAGAAGATCGCGATCGTCGGCATGGGCGGGCTCGGACACATGGGCGTCAAGCTCGCCCATGCGATGGGCGCCGAAGTGACCGTGCTCTCGCAGACCCTGTCGAAGAAAGACGACGGTCTGCGGCTCGGCGCGACGCAGTACTACGCGACGAACGATCCCGAGACGTTCACGACGCTCGCGAACCAGTTCGACCTGATCATCTGTACGGTGTCGTCGCCCATCGACTGGAACGCGTATCTGCAATTGCTCAAGGTCGACGGTACGTTCGTCATCGTCGGCGCGCCGGAGCAGCCGGTTCCGATCAATGCGTTCACCGTCATCATGAGCCGGCGCACGCTCGCCGGTTCGGCGATCGGTTCGATCAAGGAAACGCAGGAGATGCTCGATTTCTGCGGCGAGCACGGCATTGTCGCCGACATCGAGACCATCGCGATCGCCGACGTCAACGCGGCCTACGAGCGCATCGCGCGCAGCGACGTGCGCTATCGCTTCGTCATCGACATGGCGACTCTGGGTTGATCCCGGCGGCGGCCCGGCGGTGCCTGCAGCGCCCCCGGGCCACCGCCAATGCCGGAAAGCGGTCATGTCGGACCAGCGCGAACTCGAACGACGCGAAGACGTCGTCGGCGGGTCCGGCGATTGCGCGGCGACGCGGCGGGTGAAGGCGACTTTGCTCGACGCAACGGCTCTGCCGGTCCGTTCGATCAATGCGCCGATGCTGTTGCCGGGCATCGACTTCTCCGATCACCTGAGCCGTTGGCGCGAGGGCTATTCCGCGTTGACGATCACGGACACGGCCTTCCTGCGCAGTGCGCACTATCACGGCGCCGGCGATACGGCGGAAACGCTGGACGACGCGCGCATGGCCAAGGTCGTGCAAGGCGTGTTCGCACTGACGCAGCAGGCGCCGAACGCGCTGAGCCTGCGCGGCGTCGGCGCCTGTCGCGCGGCGCTCAGGCTTTCGGCGGCGCGCCGCTCATGTGCACCAGTTCCCAGGTGTGGCCATCGAGGTCCTCGAACGTGCGGCTGTACATGAAGCCGTAGTCCGACGCCGGACGCGGCGTGCGGCCGCCCGCGGCGACGGCTTTGTCGATGAGGTCGTCGACGTTCTCGCGGCTGTCGACGGACAGCGCAGTGAGCACTTCGACGTGGGTGCGCGTATCGCAGATCGCCTTGTCGGTGAACGTCCGGAAAAAGTCTTCGCGCAGCAGCATCACATAGATGGTCTCGCTGACGATCATGCAGGCGCCATCGTCGTTGGTGTAGTCCGGATTGAAGCCGTAGCCGAGCGCGCCGAAGAAGGCCATGGATTGTTTGAGATCCTTGACGGCGACGTTGACGAAGATCTGAGTGCTCATCGGCGTATTCCTGTGCAGAGGTGGGCAGGGGAGTCGATCGGAACCGGTGCCGTGGTCCGGCGTGCAGCCCGATCGCTTGACTGCGACGAACGACGACGCGCGGAATCGACAGCGTCGCCAAAAAAAAACAGGCGACGACTCGCAGGAGTGGGCGGTGCGTGGGTATCGCGAAAATGACCGGCGAGGCAATGCTCCCGCGGCGGATACACCACGCGGTCTCGCGTGCCGTTCAGGCGGCTGCGGCAGCCGGGCCGGTTGCGACACCGGGATGTTCGGCCGTGGCCGGCGCGCGGTCGAGTGCGAAGCCGTAGAGCCGGGCGTTCGGCACCCAGCCGTCCTCGTCGTTCGCGAGCGCGTCGTCGCGCGTGCCGCTCAAGAGGTAGTCGAACGCGTTGACGACGATCTGATGGGTCACGAGCAGCACGCGCTCGCCGGCGTGGCGTTCGCGAAGGTCGTCGAGTACGCGTTGCACGCGCAGCACCACGTCGCAGCGCGATTCGCCGCCGGGCGGGCGGAAGTGGAAGCGGCCCACGCGTTCGCGTTGCGCCGCGAGTTCCGGATGACGCGCGGCGACGCCGCGGCGAGTCAGATGCTCGATGACGCCGAACGCTTTCGGAGCCAGGCGCGCATCGATCGAGAACGCGATGCGGCTGCCGCCGTAAGCCTGGCGGATGATGCCGTCGGCCGTTTCCAGGGCGCGCCGGTGCGGCGAGCACAGGATGCGCGTGGGCCGCCGTGCCGCGGGCAATGCGGCGATGAGGCGGCCGAGCCGGACGGCCTGTTCGTGACCGAGATCGGTCAGCGGCAGCTCGGCGTCGGAAAGGGTCAGGCCGATGTGCTCCAGGCCGCGCGCTTCGGCATCGGCGCGCGCGACGTTGCCGAGACTCTGGCCGTGACGGCAGACCAGCAGGGGTATCGTGGTTGGATCCAACGTGAGCATCTGCTCCTCCGGTGAGCGTCGCGCGACGACTCCTGTCGTCGCCAATGAACGAGAAATGGCGGTGGTTGCGAACATGAGGAGCAACGGGCGTGCCAGTGCGGCGACACCCGTTTTCCTGGGATTGCGCGATAGTACGTCCTGCACATTGCAGGCAGCCTCGGCGTTTGGGCATGCAGCTCGCGCGATCGCCGCGGTGTTCGCGGACGCGATCGCGCTGCCGTGCCGGGGAAGCCGGACGCGACGCAGTCTGCGCCGCCGCCGTATCAGTCGATGAGATCCGCCTGCAGGCTCGGCGTGAACCAGAGCAACTGGTAGTGATAGTAGGGGTAGGTGTAGCTCGCGTTCTCGCCGGCGATGGATGACGAGTGCATGCCGTAGACGAGGCAGGTGCCGGTCGCGCAGACGATCTCGTCGATGTAGGACTTGATCGAGTATTCCCGCGTCGCGAGCCGTTTCGCATAGAGACCGTTGAGCAGCGGGCTCCCGACCGACAGTCCGTTGCTGCCGCAGGTCGACGTCGGCACGTTGAACGGATACATGCCGCAGCTCCAGAGGCCGCGATAGCCGCCCGCGATGCCGACGAAACTGTCCACGCGTGCGGCCAGGCCGAGCTTCAGGATCTCGCGCGCGGCCAGCGTGACCCCCATCGAATGGCCGATCACGTCGATCTTGCCGGTGCACGATGTCGCGAGCGCGAGATTGAGCGCGCCTGCGACCGGCGTTTCCTCGCTGCCGCTGTGGTCATTGCAGGCGGGGCAGGTCTTGCTGCCCCAGTTCGGCCGCAGGATCTGCGCGTCGGCGTAGTCGCGCGCGCGCAGTTCCACGTAGGTGTTGTCGAAGTCTTCCGGCGAACCGCTGTTGCCGTGAACCAGCACGACGCTGTCGATGCAGGCCGCGGATGCGGTGAACGACAGGGCGAGCAGCAGGGCGCCGAAGGCGCCGCGAACCGAGCCACGCATGACGAGTTTCTCCCGGTGTTGGAACATGCCGCGCCGCGGCGACTGGATATCTCCCCGATGCAGCCGGCCGATCGCATGTCCTCCGGCGTAACGCGGACGCCGGGCGACCGGCGCGCGTGGCTGCTCGCCGTGCAGCGTAGTGGCGAGTGGATTCCGGTAAAGCTGTACGTAGGTACTAGTGGCTCGTGCCTTGCCGGTCGGGTTGCCGCGCACGCTTGCCGACAGTGCGCGGGATTCGCCGCCGCTGCCTGCGCGCGCGCCGACACCGGCAGCGTGACGCGCGTCACAGGCTGGGCCCGCGCGTGGGGCGCTTCATCGGGCGGATCAGCCCGTTCATGCACGCCGGCCGATCGTCCGCCGTCTTCGACGGTAAGGTGGCCCGCTTCGGTCGTCGCGCGGGTGCGCGCAGCCTCCGCCGCCGGCGACGCCATCGGGAGCGCACATGAATGCCTTGCGTCGGGCCGCGGCCGCGGTCGGCTTGCTGTCCTCGTTCTGCGCCTCCGGCGCAGGTTCCCTGGTCGACGGCAGCGCGCCTGCCTATGCACCGCTGTTCACGACCACGTATACGCCGGCGCAATCGGTCAACTGGCGCACCGATCCGGACGGCACCATCGTGACCTGGGGCAGCGGCCGCGCGCGGTCGCGCCACGAGTCCGAAGATATTTTCTATACCTTTCCCGTCCGCTATCACGAACACCGCACGTTCGGCTTCGAGATCCACGATCACGTCGCGGCCGGCGGCAACAGCATCGAGATCTTCTACTCGCCGCAATACGCGCACTGGCGTCAGCCCGAATGCCGTTCGGCCTACGGCAATCCGTATCGTGCCGCGTTCAACAACAACGCGACCTTCAACCCGACGCCCGTCGCCGTGGCCGATCCCGACGGCACGGGCCAGAAATGGGTCTGCCGCATCACGCGCAACGCCCATACCGGCAGCGACGGCGTGCTTCGCGTCGGCGACTGGATGGAAGTCGAGTTTCAGCAGTTCCTCGGCCTGTTCCAGGGCGATCCGGTGGTCCAGGGACAGACCGTCTACTACACCGACACTTATCGCTTCCGCATCGGCCATCCGGGGCTCTACATCGACGGCGACGATGTCATGAACGCGAAGCTCGCGAGCGGCGGCGCGGCCACCGCGCCGTTCGTGCGCGCGGGAGAGACCGTGTCGCCGTCGCAGGTGATCTCACAGCAGGGCGATCAGCTCACCTATCGCAACGATGCGAACCAGGTCGTCACGCACAAGATCCTCGACGGTCTCGGCAACTACAACACCTATGTCGTCGACAGCGGCATCGCCGACTACACGGCCTTTTTCCGCGAGGCGCTCAATATCCGCTGGGACACGCACAACGCGTTCCTGAGCGGACGGCGCCTGTTCCACAGTTCATTCAAGACCGGCGCGCATTTCGAGCCGGGCAATCCGGCGCATACCGGCATTGCGAATCTGGCCGGCGGACTGACGGTCCAGGAATCCTGTATCGCCTGTCATCTGCACAACGGGCGCGGCAGCGCGCCGGTGAGCGGACAGCCGCTGCAGACCGTCGTGATGAAACTGGCTTCGGGTGCCGCCGATGCGAACGGCGCACCGCTGCCGCATGCGCTGTTCGGCAGCACGCTGCAGCCGCGTTCGCTGAGCGCCAATGTGCCCGTCGAGCCGACGGTGCGCGCGAGCTTCGCCGACGAGAGCGGCAGCTACGGCGACGGCCTGCCGTTCGTTCTGCAGCGGCCGGTCTATGCCTTCGTCGATGGCGACGACCGCATCTTCGCCTCGGCGTTCCAGGCTTCGGATCCGCCGGGTCGCTCGATCGCCTTCTACTCTGCCCGCATGCCGCAGACCATCGCGGGACTGGGCCTGCTCGAAGCGATCGACGAGGAAACCCTGCTGCAGCGGCACGATCCGGACGATGCCGATGGCGACGGCATTTCCGGCCGCGTGGCGCTGGTCCCGGCCGGCGGGCTGCCGCAGATCGGCCGCTTCGGCTGGAAGGCGGACAAGGCGAGCCTGCGCCAGTTCGCGGCATCGGCGCTGCGCGGTGAGATCGGCGTGAAGACGTCGCTGCTGCCGTCGCTCGACTGCACGCCGGCGCAGACGGCCTGCAATCAGCAGGCACAGAACGCTTCCGCGCTCGGCGATGCCGATCTCGCCCTGATCACGACGTATGTGCAGATGACGGGAGCACCCGCGCGCCGTCCGGATACGGTCGATCGTCCCGACGTGGTCGCCGGTGAAACCGTGTTCCAGCAATCCGGTTGCGGCGGATGTCACGTGGCGTCGCTGCAGACGGGCTATCGCCATCCGCTCGCCGAACTCCGCGGCCAGACCATCCGCGCCTACAGCGATCTGCTGCTGCACGACATGGGCGAGGGATTGAGCGACAGACTCCTCGCTTCCGGCAGCGTCAATCGTGAGTGGCGCACGCCGCCGCTCTGGGGGCTCGGCCTGCGTCAGGCCGTGAACGGCCACGGCCGGCTGCTGCACGACGGGCGTGCGCGTGACGTGCCCGAAGCCATCCTCTGGCATGGCGGAGAAGCCGCGGCGAGCCGCGAAGCCTTCCGCCAGGCGACCGCCGCGAACCGCGCGGCGCTCGTCGCGTTTCTCGAATCGCTGTGATGTGAACGATGCGGCGCTGTGGAAATTTCAGCGCGCCGCGACCGCGCGCCGCGTCCACGCCCAGTGGCGCAGCGCCAGCGTGATCGCCGGACCGATCACGAACAGGTGCATCAGCAAATTCGTGACCTGCGCAAGCGTCGTGCTGTTGCCGACGGTGACGGCCGACAACGGCACGATGACGAAGCGCATCGCGATGTAGATCGCCGTGCCGAACAATACGCCGGCCGTCGCCGCTTCCCGCACGAGCCAGCTCCAGCGCCGGCTCGCCGCGAGAAACAGCCCTGCGGCGACGATGAGGATGAAATAGTGCGCCGCCGCGCCGAGCGCGGCGCTCGCATGACCGCCCTGGAATGCGGCCGCGCCCTGCAGGCCACTGGCGATGTACTGCAGGATGCGTTCGGGGCTCACGCCGCGCAGGCCGTGAAACACGAACACGTAGAGCAGGTCGAGACTGCCGGCGATCAGGCCGGCAATGGCGCAGGCGACGAACGGCCGGCGCGGACGCGACTCGAGGGCAAGCGACATGGACGGATTCCTGCGCGAGAGTGCGCGCACGATACGACGGCACCGCGATCCGCGGACCGCGCGGCGCCGCAACGCGCAACGTGCGCAACGGCTCTCGCGCGAACGCGCATCGGCGCGTTCATGACGACGCGTCCGCCTGTGCCGGCGACGATGCCGTCGCGCTGCGGGGCTGCAGCAGCGGCAGGCGTTTGCGGAATTCGCGCTGCAGCAGCAGGTAGCTGATGACCGCCTGCAGGGTCAGCGTCGCTACCGACAGCCACCACAGGTGGCGCAGCTCGAAACCGGGCTGCCGCGACAGCCACAGCGCCGGTACCACGAAGGTGACGAGTCGGCTCGCGCTGCTGTAGAGCGCCGGCAAGGTGTTGCCGAGCGCCTGGAACATGCCCGATGCGCTGAAGATCAGTCCCGAGGCGACGAAGTTCCACGAGATCACGCCGAGGAATTCGGCGGCGATCGCGATGACGGCCGCGTCCGGCGTGAACGGCCGCACGAAGACTTCGGGGTGCCACTGGCACAGCAAGGTCAGTGCGAACATGAGCACGGCGCCGATCGACGCGGCCGCGCGGAAGGTCTCGCGAACGCGGTCGCCGAAACCCGCGCCGACATTCTGCCCGGCCACCGGCGCGGTCGCGAACGCGATCGCCATGCTCGGCAGGAAAATCGCCTGCATCACGCGCGAACCGACGCCGAAACCGGCCTGTGCCGCCGCACCGAAATCCCGGATCAGCCAGTACATGATGCCCATGTAGACGAACATCAGCGCGAACTCGCCGCCGGGCGGCAGGCCTACCGCGAGAATGCGCTTCCAGACCGGAAACTGCGGCGCGAATAGTTTCGCGTCGAAGCGCACGTAGTGTTCGAGGCGCACGAAGTAGGCGGTCATCATCACGACGCCGGCGAGCACGGCCAGCGTGCTCGCGAGGCCCGCCCCGGCGACGCCGAGCGGCTTGCCGGTGATCCAGCCGGCGATCAGCACCGGCGCGAGCAGCGCGTTGATCACGACGCTCACCACTTGCACGACCATCGTCGGTTTCGCGATGCCGGTGCCGCGCAGCGCCGAACCCATGCCGACGAGCGCGAACTGCAGCGCCATGCCCGGCAGGAACCAGTACAGATAGTCGAGTCCCGCGGCGACCGTCGCCGCATCGGCGGCGAGCGTGCCGATGTAGAGTCCCGCGACGCCGTAGCCGAGCACGAGTGTCAGCACGGTGCAGATGACGCCGAGCAGCAGACTCTGATTGAACACCAGGTTCGCGTCGCCCTCGTCCTTGCGTCCGACCGCGCGCGCGATCAGCGACATCGTGCCGACGCCGAGTACCTGCGTCGCGCCCATGATGATGAACTGCACGTTGCCTGCCGTGCCGACGCCAGCGATCGCCGCGTCGCCGAGACGCGCGACGAAGTAGAGATCGATCAGCACGTAGAGCATCTGGAACAGCATGCCGATCGCGATGGGAGCGGCCATGCGCAGCAGATGGCCGGGAATCGGGCCTTGCGTCAGATCTTTCATCGCGGCGTCCGTCAACGGTCGAGGCGGCGCACGGTAGCGCGCGCCGACCGCGGTTGCCAGGACTGCAATTTCGCGCGATAAAATGTTCTCCGTCGGGCCTCCATGCCCGTTTCAGCGCCTCGCAAATTTTTCAGCCGCGACGCGCGCGCTTCCTGCATCCGCAGACGGATGCCGACTCCGTAGCCGGCAGGCTGGGTTGAGCACAGGCGAAGCCCACTTTCAAGGCGTCTCGCGCGTTCCAACCTGCGCGATCTTCACCGCAGCAGCGAACGCGGCGTCGGTAGCAGGCGCCGCGTTTCCGGCGCGCGCGCGAGATACGGCTGCAGGGCGACATCGCCTTCGCGCGCGGCCGAGATGACGAAGCGGCGATGCGCGGCTTCGTCGTCGAATGCGGCGAAGGTGACGAGCACGGTTTCGCCGCTGCGCACCGGCAGACGCGGAAACGTGTTCTCGGCGGCTTCGGTCGTGAAGATGCCGAGCGTCTTCGCACCGGCCTTGCGCCACTGCGGTTCGATGCGCGCGCGCACGATGTCGAGCAGGGCGGCGGAGGCCGGTTCGCGCAGGTAGTAGATCGTCGCGGCGACGAGCGCGGATCGGGTTTCCGCCGCATCGGGCGAGGGCCGCTTGCGGCCCGCGAGATCGAAACGCGAGCCCGCATCGGCGGGCCGCAGCAGCAACACATTGTCCGAGTCGATCATCGTCGCGTTCGCCGCTTCGCGATGCGCCTTCCAGACCGGTCCGCCGTAGAAGCGTTCGAGTGCGGCCTTGCGCGATGCCATGTCGCCGAAGCTGCGCAGCCAGACGAAGCGGTCGGGATTGTCGAGATCGCGGAACTGCGCGAGCACGCGCATGCCGCTTTCTTCCTGCGCCTCGATGAATTGCGCGTCGAACAGCGCGATCAGCGTGTCGCGTTTGCCCGGGTGCAACGTGTACTGACGCAGTTCGACGACGGCCTGCGTGTCGGCGGCGGCCGTCGGCGCTTCAGTGCTGCCGCCGGCGACCGGCGCCGCCGCGATCACGCCGAGCGCGTGCAGGATGCGCGCGATGCCGGGGCGCACCTTCACGCGCAACCGCTCGCGCCGCGCATCGCTGCGCGTCAGCAACCGCAGCCAGTTGTAATCGACCGGCGCCGCATTCGCCGGTGCATAGACGGAATCGATGGTCATGACGCAGTTCCTTGGCGATCGTCGACGATTCGCGACTCGACAAGTCTGCGCGGCAATCAGGGCGGTTTCCGGCCGGATTGGAGCGGGCGACCCGACAGAAGAGCGCGCCGACCGGCGCGATGTACCGGTCGAGCGCAGGACGAAACGATCGGAAGCGAGACTGCCGGCTTCCATCGCCCGATCCGGGCTTCCCGCTTTTTCACATGTCGAACTTCTTGAGCTCGAATCCTGCGTGCTTGTACGTCTTCCAGCGCTCGCGCGAACCAAGGCGCTGCGATTCGTCGGCGGGCACGACTTCGAGCACGCGTTCGAACAGGCCCGGCGCGCAGTCGTCGCGCAGATTGATGACGAGCGGGCGGTCGGGAGTCTGCGCGTCGGGCGCAGCGATGAGCACGGGCGTGATCTCGTCGTCTTCGTCGCCGGCGAGCTGGTGCGGAATGAACGCGTCCTCGTCGAACTCCCAGAGCTTGCCGTCGATCTCTTCGGCCTGTTCCAGCGAGCGCGCGAGGATCAGCGTGGGCTGGCCGCTCGCATAGGCGCGCTTGGCGAGTTCGCAGACCAGCAGCAGCGGGTCGGCGCGAAAGCGAGGCTTGTCGATCAGATAGAAATCGGCGCGAGGCATGCGGCGGCCAGTCAGCGAGCGGACGAGGAAGGATAGTGCCTGCGGGAAGCGAACGCCCGCGGCGTCCGCCTCCCGCGCGATCTCAGCAGCGGTCGATCAGGTATTGCGTGAGCAGCGGCACCGGACGGCCGGTCGCGAGACCTTTGCGGCCTTCGTCCCAGGCCGTGCCGGCGACGTCGAGATGCGCCCAGCGCTGGCCTTCGGTGAAGCGCGCGAGGAAACACGCGGCCGTGATCGCGCCGCCGTTCTTGCCGCCGATGTTGGCGACGTCGGCAAAGCCCGATTCGAGCTGGCTCTGGTAGTCGTCCCAGATCGGCAGGCGCCATGCGCGATCGAGGCTCGCCGAGCCGGCGGCGAGCAGCTGTTCGGCGAGTTCGTCGTCCTTGCTCATGAGGCCCGACGCGTGCTTGCCGAGCGCGATCACGCAGGCGCCGGTCAGCGTGGCCGCGTCGATGATGACCTGCGGATTGAACTTCTGCGCGTAGGTCAGCGCGTCGCAGAGAATCAGACGGCCTTCGGCATCGGTGTTGAGCACTTCGATCGTGAGGCCGGACATGCTCGTGAGCACATCGCCCGGACGGTACGAATTGCCGTCGGGCATGTTCTCGACCGCGGCGAGGATGCAGACGAGATTCAGCGGCAGCTTCAGCGACGTCGCCGCGACGAACGCGCCGAACATGCCGGCGGCGCCGCACATGTCGAACTTCATTTCTTCCATGCCCGGGCCGGGCTTCAGCGAAATGCCGCCGGTGTCGAACGTGATGCCCTTGCCGACGAGCGCATACGGACGCGCGTCGCCGGCACCGTTCCAGCGCAGCACCACGAGCTTGGGCGGATTGGCCGAGCCCTGCGCGACGCCGAGCAGCGAGCCCATGCCGAGTTCCTGCATCTGCTCGCGGTCGAGCACTTCGCAGGTCACGCCGGCCGTCGCGTCGGCGTACTTCTGCGCCTGCGTCGCGATGTAGGCGGGGTTGCAGATGTTCGGCGGCAGGTTGCCGAGTTCGCGCGCCTGGCGCACCCCGGCCGCGATCGCCGCGGCCTGGTCGAGAGCAGCCCGGGCCGAGGCGTCGGCAGCGAACGCGATCGCGCCGAAGCTGTCGCCGCGCGGTTTGTCCTTGGGCTTGAACGTCGCCGTGTACTTGTACGCCGCGTGATCGGTCGCGAGCGCGGCCGTGCGGACTTTCCAGTTCAGGTCGCGGCCCGGCACGTCGATTTCGGCGAGGAACGAGGTCGCGCTCGCGATCGGCAGACCCTTGAGCACGCGAGCCGCGTCGCTCGAGGCGCGCTGGAAGCGCTGGCCGTCGAGCTTCTTCTGTTCGCCGAGGCCGACCACCAGCACGCGCGATGCGGCGATGCCGGACAGGCCGAACAACACGTGGCTGCTGCCGAGCTTGCCGTTGATGTCGCCGGAATCGATGAGCCGCTTGATCGCGCCGCCGGAGGCTTCGTCGATGCGCGCCGCGGCGCTGGTCAGCATTTTTTCTTCGTAGACGCCGACGACGGCACAAGGAGTGGCTTCGGTTTCGGGAGTAGCGCTGGCGAGGGAGAACTGAATCGTCATGAACAGGCACCGGACGAAATTGGCCCGGCCCGGGGCGCGATGCCGCGTCGCAGGGCCTGGCCGGTTAAACTTCGGGGAATGTTCTTGTGCGCGACCGGCACAAGCCTCCGGATTATCGCACAAGCCCTTGGCAATGCTCAGAATCATCGATCGCTATCTGTTGCGCGAACTGGCTTTCGGCTGCTTTGCGAGCACTGTTGTGCTGCTCGTCGTGACGCTCGGCGGCACCGTGACCGATGTGCTGACCAAGGTCGCGCGGGGTCGTCTGCCGGGCAATCTGGTCTTTGAAATCCTCGGCTTGCGCACGCTCGACGCATTGACCGTGCTCGTGCCGCTGGCGCTGTTCATCGGCGTGCTGCTGGCTTACGGCCGGCTCTGGCGCGACAACGAGATGGCGGTGCTGCAGGGTGCCGGCATGCCGCTGCGCGATCTGTTGCGTCCGCTGGCCTGGGTCGTGTTGCCCGTCGTCGCGATCGTCGGGCTCATCTCGTTCTGGCTGGCCCCGGCGGCGATACGCCTGTCGCACAGTCTCGTGGAGGAAGCCAATCGTTCGCTCGTCGTGGCCGGTCTCGAGGCCGGACGGTTCGTGCAACTGCCGGGTCGCGGCGGCGTCATCTATGTCGGCGCGATGAACGACGGCGGCTCGCGCTTCGAGCGCATGTTCGTCGAGACCGAACGCGCCGACGGCGAAGACACGCGCATCGACGTGATCACGGCCGAGCGCGGCGAGCTGCGTCACGAGAGCGACGGCCAGGGACGCTTTCTCGCGCTGCAGGACGGATTCCGTGTCGAGGGGCGCGTCGGCCACGACGATTTCCGTCTGCTGCGTTTCAAGGGCAACGACATCGCGCTGGCCGAAA
>CAMLSI010000100.1 GCA_946482585.1 uncultured Lysobacteraceae bacterium | reverse complement strand
CGGCCGGCACGCTGCAGAACGCGCTGCTGCACTTCGACGAGAAGCTCGTCGAGATTCCGCGCGCGGGCATCGTGCACCGGCTCGACAAGGACACCTCGGGCCTCATGGTCGTCGCACGCAGTCTGCGCGCGCATACGGCGCTCGTCGAACAGTTGTCCGAACGCGCGATGCACCGGCAGTACGAAGCGCTGGTCATGGGGCCGATGATCTCGGGCGGCTCCGTCGAGGCCCCGATCGGGCGGCATCCGAAGGACCGCGTGAAGCAGGCGGTCGTCGACGAACCGGCCGGTCGCCCGGCGGTGACGCACTACCGCGTGCGCGAGCGGTTCCGCGCGCACACGCTCGTGCAGTGCAATCTCGAAACCGGCCGTACGCACCAGATCCGTGTCCACATGGCGCACATCCGCCATCCGCTGGTCGGCGACACGCTCTACGGCGGCGGCCTGCGCCTGCCCAAGGGCGCGACGCCGGAGCTGACCGAGGTGCTGCGCGCGTTCAAGCGCCAGGCGCTGCATGCGGAAAAACTCGAATTCGCGCATCCGGTCGGCGGCAAGACGATCTCGGTCGAGGCGGAGCGTCCGCAGGACCTCGCCGATCTCGTGCTGGCCCTGCGCGGCGACACCAAGGTCAACGGCGAAGCCGACAACGCGCGGTCGCGGCGCTGATCATGGCCGGCGACCCCACCGAGGTCTCGCACGGCGCGCTGATACCCGACTTTCCGCTGCCGCCGGGCGTCCGCGCGGCCGTGACGACGCGAACGATGCGCGGCGTTTCGCCGTCGCCGTTCGATGCGTGCAATCTTGGGTCGCGTTGCGGCGACGCGCCGGTCAATGTCGCCGCGAACCGCGCGGCAGCGCGTGAAGCGCTGTCGTTGCCGTCCGAGCCGCGCTGGCTGCGGCAGGTGCATGGCGTGGGTCTGCACGTGCTGACGTCTCCCGGCGATCCGGCGATCGATGCGCTCGACGAACCGATCGCCGATGCGGCCTACGCCAACCGTGCGGGGCTCGTCTGTGTCGTCCAGACCGCCGACTGCCTGCCGCTGCTGCTCGCGAGCGACGATGGTCGGGAAGTCGCGGCCGTCCACGCGGGCTGGCGCGGGCTCGCCGCCGGTACGATCGAATCCGCTCTGCGACAGTTCGCGGCACCGCTTGCGGAGATTCGCGTGTGGCTCGGTCCCGCGATCGGCCCGCACAGCTACGAAGTCGGGGACGAAGTACGCGCGGCGTTCCTCGCGCACGACGCGCGGGCGGCGGAAGCTTTCTCGCCGACGCGACCGGGCCACTGGCATTGCGATCTGTACGCGCTGGCGCGACAGAGGCTTGCCGCGGCGGGCGTGACACAGGTTCATGGCGGCGGTTTCGATACGCTGACCGACGCCCGCTTCTATTCGCACCGGCGTTCCCGTCCGACCGGCCGCTTCGCGAGCCTCATCTGGATCGAATCGCGGCGGAGCAAGTGGCACAACGATACTGCCGTCGCGCGAGGGCTCGCGCGCGAGGCGCACGCTTCGCCGCTCGTGTTTCCACGTCTACTGGGGCGTTCCCTGCAGCGCCTGCCGCTGACCGTGCAGGCGCTGCATCTGCGCGGTCGTACACAAAGCTATTCCGGTCGCGTGAACATCACGCGCGGAAAGAGCTGGCTCGCTCGCCTGTGCGCATTCGTCACGGGCATGCCGCCGGCCATGAACGATGCCCCGCTGACGGTCGAGATACGGGTGACTCCCGGGAAGGAGCGCTGGACGCGCGACTTCGACGGCCACCGGTTGACCTCGACGATGCGGCGGCGCAATGGCCGGCTCTCCGAGCGTCTCGGGCCGGTTGCCTTCCGTTTTCAGCTCGGCACCGAGGGTGGTGTGCTGACCTGGACGGTCAAAGGCGTGCGCGTGCTCGGGATTCCGTTGCCCGCGCGCTGGTTCCGCGGTGTGCATGCGCAGGAATTCGAACAGGACGGCCGTTATTGCTTCGACGTGACGGCGGCCCTGCCGCTTGCCGGCGAACTCGTGCACTACCGTGGCTGGCTCGACGTCTCGACGGACTGGGCGCGGCAAGAGCAAGCGCCTGGCGAGGAACTGCCGGACTGGGAATTCGACAGCGACGGCGGCTCCGGCGACAGCGGCTCCGGCGACGGCGGCAGTGGAGGCGGCGACGACTGACGCGTAGGTTGGGGTGAGCCGCAGGCGAAGCCCAACATCGAAGCCCGGTTTCGATCGTCGTTTCGTGGCAGCCGCGATGCTGGGGTTCGCTGCGCTCTCCGCCAACCTATGAATGCGTTGCGCGGATCGCGAAGCCGCCGAGCGACTCCAAAAATTCTCCCAATGTAAACAAATCAAGGCAGGCGCGTGCGCCGCGTGCAGTGATTTCTCCACGCGCGAGCTTGCGCGCGATCACGACCGCGGCCGTCGCCGGAATTTCGGGGCCGTCGCCGTCGCGCGCGACGATTTCCCAGGCGAGCCGGCGCGGGCGGCCGTCCTCGGCGCCACCGCTCAGCGTCACGTGCATCGCGCCGGCGTCGCTGCCGGCGTGCGCGAACCACTCGCTACTGCGCTTGAGTATCGCGGCGCGGCGCGCGAGATCGCGCACGAATCCCGCGCGCACGAGCCACGAAAGCAGCCAGAGCCCGAAATGCAGGCGCCGCAGCTCGAGGCCGGCGCGAAAGCGCAGATGCTCCAGCGGACCGTAGCGTTCGGCGAACAGAGCGAGATCCGGAACGTCGCAGGCGGCCAGCCAGCGCGGACCGACCGGCGCCGGATACGCGTGCCGGCGCAGCCGTTGCCAGCCGTGGACGGCGATCTCGCGGCCGTGCTCGCGCCACGGCAGCGGACGCCCGACGTAGGAGAGGATGGCGGCGACGGTCGCGAGACCGCGCTCCGTGCGATTGCCGGGACTGATGCCGATGTCGATGCCGTCGAGCCGTGCGAACCGGCCGCGATAGTGATCGATCACGGCGGCGGACAGGCCGGGCACCGTGCTGGCGCCGGTCACGGCAAGCCGTCCGTGATCGCGGGCAACCGTATCGAGCGCCGGCGCGAATCCGGCCACATAGTCGCGCCCGTCGGCGAGATCGAGGTAGTGCGCTGCCGCTTCGATGCACTGCCGCGCAACCGCATAGCCCTGCCGCTGGAACGGTCCGGCGCAATGGATCACGAGCTGCGGGCGTTCGCGCGCGAGCAGAGCGGCGAAACCGGCGCCATGCGCATCGATCGCGAGCGGCACGAGTTCCGCGGCCGTGCGCGCATCGGCGCGACAGCCCGCGGCGAGGGCTTCGGCGCGACCGGCGTCGCGACCGGCCAGCACCAGGCGCCAGCCGGGCTCGCGCGCGAGCCGCGCGGCGATGCGCGCGCCGAACAGGCCATACGCGCCGAGCAGCAGGACAGTCCAGGGCATCGGCGGTCCGCGATGGAAAATGCGATCGTAACCGCGGCGCCGCGGTCGCGAGAATGGGACGGCCCGTCCCCGCGCGCTTGAATCGACGCGCCGCGACCTCATTCATGCGCCATCGCCGGGCCTCCCGGCTCTCTCCTTTCTTCGGGTGATCCCATGCGTTTGGACAAGTTCACATCTCGTCTGCAACAAGCGCTGGCCGATGCGCAGAGCCTCGCAGTCGGGCGCGACCACAACATGCTCGAGCCGCTGCATCTCATGGCCGCGCTGCTCGATCAGCAGGGCGGTTCCACGGTTCCGCTGCTGAGTCAGGCGCAGGTCAACGTGCCGCTGCTGCGTCAACGCGTCGGCGAAGCACTTGCGCGCGTGCCTCAGGTAAAGGGCCAGGAAGGCCAGGTGAACATTTCCGGGGATCTCAACCGGCTGCTGAATCTCAGCGACAAGCTCGCGCAACAGCGCGGCGACCAGTTCATCGCGAGCGAGCTGTTCGTGCTCGCCGCGCTCGACGATCGCGGTGAAGTCGGCAGTGCGCTCAAGGCGGCCGGCGCGACCAAGGCGACGCTCGAAGCCGCCATCGACAAGATGCGCGGCGGCGAGCGGGTGCAGTCCGAAGGCGCGGAGGAACAGCGCCAGGCGCTCGAGAAGTATTGCGTCGACCTGACCGCGCGCGCCGAGAGCGGCAAGCTCGATCCGGTCGTCGGCCGCGACGAGGAAATCCGCCGCACGATCCAGGTGCTGCAGCGCCGCACCAAGAACAACCCCGTGCTGATCGGCGAACCCGGCGTCGGCAAGACCGCGATCGTCGAAGGTCTCGCACAGCGCATCGTCAATCACGAGGTGCCGGAAAATCTGCGCGACCGCCGCGTGCTCAGCCTCGACATGGGCGCGCTGATTGCGGGCGCGAAGTTCCGCGGCGAGTTCGAAGAGCGCCTGAAGGCCGTGCTCAACGACCTGTCCAAGCAAGAAGGTCGCGTGATCCTGTTCATCGACGAACTGCACACGATGGTCGGCGCCGGCAAGGCCGAAGGCGCGATGGACGCCGGCAACATGCTCAAGCCCGCGCTCGCGCGCGGCGAGCTGCATTGCATCGGCGCGACCACGCTCGACGAATATCGCAAGTACGTGGAAAAAGACGCCGCTCTCGAGCGTCGCTTCCAGAAGGTGTTCGTCGGCGAGCCCAGCGTCGAGGACACTATCGCGATCCTGCGCGGCCTCAAGGAGCGCTATGCCGTGCACCACGGCGTGGAGATCACCGACCCGGCCGTCGTCGCGGCGGCCACGCTGTCGCACCGCTACATCGCCGACCGCCAGTTGCCCGACAAGGCCATCGACCTCATGGACGAAGCCGCATCGCGCATCCGCATGGAGATCGACTCCAAGCCGGAAGAGATGGACCGGCGCGAACGCCGCCTGATCCAGCTCAAGATCCAGCGCGAGGCGCTGAAGAAAGAAAAGGATTCCGAATCGCTGCAGCGCCTGTCCGATCTCGACAAGGAGATCGCCGTGCTCGAGCGCGAGTTTTCCGATCTCGAAGAAGTCTGGAAATCCGAGAAGGCGACCTTGCAGGGTGCGACGAAGATCAAGGAGCAGATCGAGCAGGCGCGCCTCGAACTCGAAGCCGCGCAACGGCATCAGGACTTCGCGCGCATGAGCGAGATTCAGTACGGCCGGCTGCCCGAACTCGAAAAGCAGCTGAAAGTCGCACAGGACGCCGAGAAGGCCGGATTCACGCTGCTGCAGGACAAGGTCACGGCCGAGGAAATCGCCGAAGTCGTCGCGCGCTGGACCGGCATTCCGGTCAGCAAGATGCTCGAAGGCGAGCGCGACAAGCTGCTTCGCATGGAAGAAGAGCTGCACAAGCGCGTGATCGGCCAGGCCGAAGCCGTGCGCGCGGTCAGCGACTCCATACGCCGCGCGCGCGCCGGTCTCTCCGATCCCAATCGGCCGTCGGGCTCGTTCCTGTTCCTCGGCCCGACCGGCGTCGGCAAGACGGAGCTGTGCAAGGCGCTCGCCGATTTCCTGTTCGATTCCACCGATGCGATCGTGCGCATCGACATGTCGGAATTCATGGAAAAGCACTCGGTCGCTCGCCTGATCGGTGCGCCGCCGGGCTACGTCGGCTACGAGGAGGGCGGCTATCTCACCGAGGCCGTGCGCCGCCGGCCGTACAGCGTGATCCTGCTCGACGAAGTGGAAAAAGCGCATCCGGACGTGTTCAACGTGCTGCTGCAGGTGCTCGACGACGGCCGCCTGACCGACGGGCAGGGCCGCACCGTGGATTTCCGCAACTGCGTGATCGTGCTGACCTCGAACCTCGGCTCGCAGTTGATCCAGGAGGCGTCGAGCATCGGCGGCGAGGAAGGCTATACGCAGATCAAGGCCGCGGTCATGGGCGTGGTGCAGGCGCAGTTCCGGCCCGAGTTCATCAACCGCCTCGACGAGATCGTCGTGTTCCGGCCGCTGGAGCAGGCGCAGATCCGTCAGATCGCGCGCATCCAGACCGCAAGCCTGGCCAAGCGTCTCGCCGAACGTCAGCTCAAGCTCGACATCAGCGATGCGGCGCTCGATCTGCTCGGCCAGGCCGGATTCGATCCGGTCTACGGCGCGCGTCCGCTCAAGCGCGCGATCCAGCAGCAGCTCGAAAATCCGCTCGCCAAGCAGATCCTCGAAGGCCGCTTTGCCGCGGGCGACACGGTCACGGTCGACGTCCAGGCCGGCCAGCTCGGCTTCGGGCGCCGCCCGGCCGCGGCGGCGGCCTAGCGAATTTGCTTGAAAACACGCCGCCGGTCCGCACAATGCGGGCCGGCTCCGGTCCGGTGAGCCTCCGTTTTCAGGTGCAGCAATGCCGATCTATGAATTCGAATGCGGCGAATGCGGTAAGCGTTTCGATCGCCTGCAGAAAATCTCCGACCCCGATCCCACCGATTGCCCGGCCTGCGCGCTGCCGGCCGTGCGCCGCCGCGTGACCGCGCCGTCGTTCCGCCTCGCCGGCTCCGGCTGGTACGAAACCGACTTCAAGAAAGACGGCGACAAGAAGCGCAATCTGGTTGACGGCGGCAGCAGCGACAGCAAGCCGGCGGCCGCCAGCACCGATTCCGGCGCCAGCGCGACGGCGAGCACGGTGTCGGAAAAAGCGACAAGCTGAACCAAGTTTAGCGTGGCCTGAACGCCTTCCTGCCTTGCACGTAACGCTCACGGACCGCTGCACTTTGGCGCCGTACACTAGCGCTGCGTTTCGCCAAAGGAGAGGGTGTGATGATCACGCGTGTGCTGGGAATAGCCGCTCTGTTGTTCGTATCCGCATTGGGTTTCGCGCCGCGCGCCGCTCAGGCTCAGCCAGGGTACGGCCACGGTCGCGATTCGATCGAATGCCGCAGTAACGACTACCGCTACAACCGCTGCGACACGAACTGGCGCGACGCGCGCCTGGTGCGCCAGCTTTCCGGGAGTCGCTGCATCCGCGGCCAGACCTGGGGCATCGATCGTCGCGGCAACATCTGGGTAGACCGCGGCTGCGCCGGCATCTTCGCCGAGGCCGGCGGCGGTGGCGGCGGTGGCGGCGGTTGGCGCCCGGGTCCGGGTTGGGACACGGACATCAGCTTCGTCTGCGAAAGCCGCGATTTCCGCTACAACCTGTGTCAGGTGGACATCGGGCGCGGCGGCAACGTCCGCATCGTGCGCCAGCTCTCCAATACGCGTTGCATCGAAGGCCGCAGCTGGGGCTACAACCGCGCCGGCGTCTGGGTTTCCGAAGGCTGCGCCGCACAGTTCGTGGTCGAGCGCCGCTGGCGCGACTGATCAGCGACAGGCGTCCCGAAACCGCCGTTCCCTCGCGGGGCGGCGGTTTTTCCATGATCGCGACGCCGGCGCCGACAGGCGCCGGTCCCCGCCGCGTCGTTGTTTGCAGCGCAGCAAAATCCTCCGTAGGATTCCGGCCTTTCCGCCTGCGTCAGGCGGTTACCCCGGATCCTGGAGCTTTGAGCGTATGCGCAGCCACTATTGCGGTCTCGTCGACGAGACCCTGATCGGTCAGACCGTCACCCTCTGCGGATGGGCGGACAGCCGGCGCGATCATGGCGGCGTCATCTTCATCGACCTGCGCGACCACGAGGGCATCGTCCAGGCCGTGATCGAGCCGGAGAACGCTGCGGCGTTCAAGCAGGCGGAAGGCGTACGCTACGAATTCTGCCTGCGCATCTCCGGCACGGTGCGTTCGCGTCCGCAGAGCCAGATCAACGACCGCCTGCGCACGGGCCGGATCGAAGTCGTCGCCGACAGCGTCGAAGTGCTCAACAGCGCGGCGCCGCTGCCGTTCATGCTCGACGACAACGTCGGCGAAGACGCGCGACTGCGCTATCGCTATCTCGACATCCGCCGCCCGGACATGCAGCGCAAGCTGCGCATGCGCACGCGCCTCGTTTCGGCGCTGCGCCACTATCTGGACAGCAAGGGCTTCCAGGACATCGAAACTCCGATTCTCACGAAGGCTACGCCCGAAGGCGCGCGCGACTACCTCGTGCCGAGCCGCGTGCATCCCGGCGAGTTCTTCGCGCTGCCGCAGTCACCGCAGCTGTTCAAGCAGCTGCTCATGATGGCCGGCATGGACCGCTACTATCAGATCGCGCGCTGCTTCCGCGACGAAGACCTGCGCGCCGATCGCCAGCCCGAATTCACTCAGCTCGACATGGAGTTCGCGTTCGTCGGCGAGCGCGACGTGCAGGATTTCGTCGAAGGCATGATCCGCACGATCTTCAAGCAGGTCGTCGACGTCGAACTCGACGCGGAATTTCCGCGCATGACCTATGCCGAAGCGATGTGTCGCTACGGTTCCGACAAGCCCGACCTGCGCATAGCCCTGGAACTCGTCGACGTCGCCGATGCGGTCAAGAGCTGCGACTTCAAGGTCTTTTCGGGTCCGGCCAATGATCCGGGCGGCCGCGTCGCGGCGCTGCGCGTTCCGAAGGGCGCGGAGCTCACGCGCAAGCAGCTCGACGACTACGGTCTCTATGTGCAGAAGTACGGCGCGAAGGGCCTGGCCTGGATTCGCATCGACGACAAGGACAAGGGCATGGAAGGCCTGACGTCACCGATCGTGAAGTTCCTCGGCGAAGACGTGGTCAAGGCCATCTTCGCCGCCGTCGGCGCGCAGACCGGCGACGTGATCTTCTTCGGCGCCGGCCCCTACAAGACCGTCAGCGATTTCCTCGGCGCGCTGCGCCTGAAGGTCGGCCGCGATCTCGGTCTCGTCGCCGACGGCTGGCGTCCGCTCTGGGTCGTCGACTTCCCGATGTTCGAGTACGACTTCGACGCGAAGCGCTACGTCGCCCTGCATCATCCGTTCACGGCGCCCAAGGTCGACGACGTCGCCGATCTGCGTGCGAACGCCGCAAACTCGGTGTCGCGCGGCTACGACATGGTGCTCAACGGCAACGAGATCGGCGGCGGCTCCATCCGTATCCATCGCCCCGACATGCAGAGCACGGTGTTCGACCTGCTCGGCATCGGCGCGGAAGAAGCCGAGGCGAAGTTCGGGTTTCTTCTGGACGCGCTCAAGTACGGCGCGCCGCCGCACGGCGGCATCGCGTTCGGCATCGACCGCATCGCCGCGCTCATGGCCGGCACCGAATCGATTCGCGACGTGATCGCGTTCCCGAAGACTGCGAGCGCGCAGTGCCTGCTGACCTCGGCGCCGTCGACGGTGCCCGAAGCACAGTTGCAGGAACTGCACGTCCGCGTGGTCAAGCCGGTCAAGGGCTGAGCCGCCGTCGCTGCGGCTTGCTCCGGCAGCCGCAGTACGCGCAGGATGCAGGCATGAAGGACGAGGCAGTCATCCTGATCCATGGCGTCTGGATGCGCGCATTCAGCCTGCTGCTGTTGCGCCGACGCCTGAGCAAAGCGGGCTTCCGTACCGAATTGTTCGACTACGCCAGCGTGTTCGGCCGCGACGAGCGCAGCCTCGAACGGTTGCGCCGGCGCATCGAAGCGCTGCGCGTGCGCAAGGTCCATCTCGTCGGCCACAGCCTCGGCGGTCTCGTCGCCGTACGCACGCTTGACCGGCTGTCGTGCGGGCTCGGCGGGCGCGTGGTCTGTCTCGGTTCCCCGTTGAACGGCAGCGCCGTCGCGCGGCGTCTGCCGAAACTGCTCGGTTGCAGCACCGACGTGCTCCGCAGCGGATTGCCGACGCAGGCGCCGCCGGTGGAAGTCGGCGTCATCGCCGGTACGCAGGCGATCGGGCTCGGCCAGCTCATGGGGGCGTTCGACGGCCCCAACGACGGCACCGTCAGCGTGGCCGAGACGCTCTGGCCCGGCGCGACCGCGCACTGCGAGGTGAACACCTCGCATACCGGCCTCACCTTCTCGCGCGAAGCGGCCGACCTGACCGTGCGATTCCTGCGCAGCGGCCGTTTCGACGAGGTGCGCGTCCCATGATCGGTCTGCGCCAGTACGGCGCGAGTACCGCCGCGTTGCCGCCCCTGCGCATACTCGGCATCGACCCGGGCTCGCAGCGTACCGGCGTCGGTATCATCGAAACCGACGGCGCCGGCAACGCGCGGCATGTATTCCACACGGCGATCCGACTCCTCGACAACGAAACCTTCGCGCTGCGCCTCAAGCAGATCTTCGACGTGCTCGGCGCGATCATCGAGGAACACCAGCCGGACGAGGTCGCGATCGAGCGCGTGTTCATGGCCAAGAACCCGGATTCCGCCTTGAAGCTCGGCCAGGCGCGCGGCGCGGCGATCTGCGCGGTGGTGACGCGCAACCTGACCGTGGCCGAGTACGCGCCGAAGGAAATCAAGCAGGCCGTGGTCGGCGGCGGCGGCGCGGACAAGACGCAGATCCAGCACATGGTCGGCGTATTGCTGCAATTGCCGGGTAAACTCCAGGCCGACGCGGCCGACGCGCTCGCGATCGCACTGACCCACGCGCATACGCGCGCCACGACGCAGCGCATCGGCATACCGCGTACCGCATGGAGGCGCAGGCGATGATAGGTCGGTTGAAGGGCGTGCTCGTGTCGAAACAGCCGCCGTGGCTGCTCGTCGACGTCAACGGCGTCGGCTACGAGCTCGAAGCGCCGATGTCGACGTTCTACGACCTGCCCGAGGTCGGTCGCGAGGTTAGCCTCTGCACGCACTATGCGGTGAAAGAGGACTCGGTCGCGCTGTACGGTTTCCTGCGCGAGCAGGAACGCGGCCTTTTTCGCAATGTACAGAAAGTCAGCGGCATCGGCGCGAAGATCGCGCTCGCGATCCTCTCCGGTGCGTCGGTCGACGAATTCTCGCGGCTCGTGCAGGGCGGCGACGTCGCCGCCCTGACACGGATTCCGGGCATCGGCAAGAAAACCGCCGAGCGCATCATCGTCGAGCTGCGCGATCGCGTCGACGCGATCGGCGGCAGCGTGCCGGGTCTGAATCCGGGAGGCGCGGCCCCGCTGGATCCCGTGGCCGAGGCCGGAATTGCGTTGCAGCAGCTCGGCTACAAACCGGCCGAAGTCACGCGGCTGGTCAAGGACGCGGCTGCGCCGGGCGACAGCGCCGAGGCGATCATCCGCAAGGCACTGCGCGCAGCGTTGCGCTGAATGCCCGATCCCACTTTTTCCTCTCGGCTCGCGATGACATGAGCGGTCACGACCACAGCAAGAAGAACCTCTACGCCCTTGCGCTCGGCGCGGTTGGCGTCGTCTACGGCGACATCGGTACCAGTCCCCTGTACACGCTGAAGGAGGCGTTCGGTCCTCATGGCGTCGCCATCAGCCATGACAACGTTCTCGGCGTGCTGTCGCTGATTTTCTGGTCGCTGCTCGTCATCGTGTCCGTCAAGTACGCGATCTTCATCATGTCGGCCGACAACAAGGGCGAGGGCGGCATCATGGCGCTGACCACGCTCGCGCACCGTGGCGTCCGTTCGAGCGCGCGTGCGCGCTGGATAATCATGGTGCTCGGCCTGTTCGGAGCGGCGCTGTTCTTCGGCGACAGTGTCATCACGCCGGCCATATCGGTACTGAGTGCGGTCGAGGGGCTCGGCGTGGCTGCCCCGGCGCTGAACCGCTATGTGGTCCCGGTCGCCGTGCTGGTGCTGATCGCGCTGTTCGCGCTGCAGCGCAGCGGTACCGCACGGGTCGCCCGCGTGTTCGCGCCGGTCATGGTGATCTGGTTCCTCACGCTCGCGGTGCTCGGTGTCGTCAAGATCGTGCAGTCTCCCGAAGTGCTCCAGTCGCTGAACCCGTACTACGCCGTCGCGTTTTTCCTCGAGAACGGCAGCATCGGGTTCTTCGTGCTGGCCTCGGTGGTCCTCGCCGTGACCGGAGCGGAAGCGCTGTATGCGGACATGGGGCATTTCGGCAAGCGGCCGATTCGCCGCGCGTGGTTCGCATTCGTGCTGCCGGCATTGATGCTCAACTACCTGGGGCAGGGCGCGTTGCTGCTAGAAGATCCGGGCGCGGCGACGAATCCCTTCTACCTGCTCGCGCCGCCGGTATTGCTGTATCCGCTGATCGTCCTCGCGACGCTGGCCGCGGTCATCGCGTCGCAGGCGGTCATTTCCGGCGCATTCTCGGTCACGCGCCAGGCGATACAGCTGGGCTACCTGCCGCGCATGGAAGTCGTGCACACCTCGCGCGAAACCATGGGCCAGATCTACCTGCCCTGGCTCAACCGCGTGCTGCTCGTACTGACCGTCGCCGTCGTCATCGGCTTCCACAGCTCGACCAACCTTGCGGCGGCCTATGGCATTGCGGTGGTCGGCACGATGACGATCGATTCGTTCCTCGTGATCATCGTCGCGCGCCGCATCTGGGCCTGGAAACGCTGGCGCGTCGCTGCGTTTGGCGGCCTGTTCGTCGTCGTCGATCTGGCTTTCCTCGGCGCGAACCTCGAAAAAGTCGAGCACGGCGGCTGGTTCCCGCTCGTGCTCGGGGTCGTCGTGTTCACCGTGATGACGACCTGGCGCCGCGGCCGCGAACTCGTGATCCGCGAACTCAAGCAGGCCGGCCTCGCGCTGAAACCGTTCATCGAGTCGATCGCCGAACACCCGCCGCTGCGCGTCCCCGGTCAGGCCGTGTTCCTGACCGCGCAGCCCGACGCCGTGCCGCACGCGCTGCTGCACAACCTCAAGCACAACAAGGTGCTGCACGAGCAGAACACCGTGCTCACGGTCGAATGGCTGGAAACGCCGACGGCCGAGCCCGAGGAGCGCATCGAGCTGGTCTCGCTGGGTCACGACTTCCATCAGCTCACCTTGCGCTACGGCTTCGCCGAGGATCCCGACGTGCCCGACATGCTGGCCAAGTGCGAGAAGGTCGGGCTCATGTTCGACATGATGGACACGACGTTCTTCCTGAGCCGCGAGAGCATCGTCGCGACCGACAATCGCGGCATGGCCAAATGGCGC
>CAMLSI010000099.1 GCA_946482585.1 uncultured Lysobacteraceae bacterium | reverse complement strand
GTCGAGACCCGCTCTACAGTTGCTTCAACTGCAATGTCTCCGACTGGTGGTAGCGATGGTAGGCGACGCAGGCGCTCGCGACCTTGTTGCCGCCGTCGGCACCGGAGTGGCATTGGCGGCAGTTGGCGAGGTCGGGAATCAGCAGATCGGTCGCGCTGCTCGACGTCGCGGCGGCATGGCAGTCCTTGCACTGCATGGTCGAATGCTTGGCGTGCGTGAAGTGTGCTTCGCCGTACCAGATGCCGGCGACGCGTACCGGCGCGATCTGCCAGCCGGCACCGGGGACGTTGGCGGCGGCGCCGCGCGAGACGGTGTGGCAGGTCACGCAGGCGCGGCCGGTGAACACGCTGTCGGCGACCTGGCGCGACTTGTTGCGCGCCCAGCTCAGGGCTTCGATGGTTTCCTGCTGGCTCAGCGGCGCATCGCCGGGGCGGCGGCGCTGCTGCACGAAGCCGGGCGCGCTGGCCTCGGTGTAGCCGCCTTCGAGCGCGCGCTTGGCGTAGTAGTCGTCGAGCATGTAGACGACTTCGGACACCTTCGCATGCGGCACCTGCCGGTCCGGCGCGAAGGTATCGAAGCCGAGCGTGTGGCAGTCGTGGCACATGGTCTCGAAATTCACCGGCTTCATCGCGAGGCCGCCCGCATCGGGCACGTGGCAGCTCGCGCAGTTCAAGGTGCGGCGGCCGCCCGGTGCGTTGAGATCGGGCTTCAGGTGCAGCGCGTGGTCGAATTTGAGCCCCGAGTTTTCCTTGAGGCCGGCCGCCAGACGCGTGAGCTGCGGCGTGAACTTCCCGTTCGCGTCCCACGCGGGAAGACGCACGCGGAATTCCGGATGGGTCTTGCCGAAGTCGCTCGCGTCGGCGAGCTGGCTCGCGTTCTGCGTGCGCTGCTGCAGGCCGGTGTGGCAGTCGCTGCAGAGCGATTCGTCGGTGTTGACCATGCCGGCGAGGCCGAGATGATCCTGGTGGCAGCTGCCGCAGGGCGCTTCGCCGAGCTGCGGCAGATTGAAGCGCGCCGGGTCCGCATGCGCGGCCATGCGCGTGTGGCAGGTCGTGCAGGCGTCGTCGCGCACGGTCAGGAACGGCGTGCGATGGCATTGCTTGCAGTCGTCGCCGAAGAAGCGGTGCGCGGCGTCGAGCGGGCCGGGATTCCAGCTCGCGGTGGTCGGCAGGCCGGTGTGAGGCAGGATCTTCGCGAGCGGCTCGACGAAATGCGAGGCCACCGGGATCAGCAGGCCGAACAGCAGTACGAGCACGAACCCGAGCCATGACGGAAAGCGCTTGCTGAGCCAGGTTTCCTTGAGCGAGGTCGGTTTCGCGCGCTTGGCTTTCGCGGCTTCCTGCTCGGTCTTGTCGAGCGTGGAGATTTCGACGGCGGCCTCGAAATCGCGCGGCGGTTCGAGCAGCACGATCTTCGTCGACGCGATCTCGACCGTCGCGCCCGCGCCGACGTTGGTCGCGTAGGTGAGTTCGCCGTTCACGCGGATGCCGGCGAGGATCAGCGACTCGACCTTGTAGCGCCCCGGGCTCAGCGCGGTCACGCGCGCATGATTCAGCGCCGCGCGGATGTCCGACAGAAAGATCGCCTGGTCCGCGGCGCGGCCGATCGACAGCACGTCGCCGAAGTGGACGTCTTCCTCGTAGGAAACCGCGCCTTTGCCCTGCTTGAGTACCCGGCGGATCAGCCAGCGCATCGGTCGTCCTTACCAGTAGAAGAATACGGACACGACGTGGGCGAACAGCGCCGCGACCGTCGCGAACGACAGCGGCACGTGGAAGTAGAGCCAGATTTCCATGAGCGCCTGGTACTGGATGTCGCGCGCGACGCGCGAGGCCAGCGCCTTCTTGCGCGACAGCAGATCGATGAGTTTGCGCAGCGCCTCGGCCTGGCGGTCGTTCGTGCCGCTCGCGAGAAAATCGACCATCGCGAAAATCGTCTGGCCGGATTTCGCGCCGCCGGCGGCCTGCTGCGATTTCTCGCGCGCGTCGAGCGCCGCGCGGATGCCGGCGAGCGCCGCGTCGGAGTCGTCGTGCGCGCGCAGCTGCGCGATCACGCCGCCGCCGAGGCGCGTGTTCTGGATCGAGCGCAGCACGATGTTGTGGACTTTCGGATCGATGCCGTCGGCGAGCGCGAGCGCGTTCTGGTCGAGCTCGGCGATCTCCTCGAGCATCGCGCCGCGTGTCGCGCTTTCGCGATTGCGCGTCATCAGGTTCGGATAGCGCAGGTAGCAATAGACGCCGAAGAAGCCCGACACGATCACGAGCAGCATCAGCACGAGAAAGAACGTGTGCAGGTTCCAGCCGACCTGGAAGCCCGCGTGCAGCAGCGCGATGAGGATCAGGGTCGTGCCCAGATACACGTGCGCCGACAGCCAGCCGCGCAGGTTCGACGTACCCGAATAGGAGCGCTTGCGCACGCCGAAATACATGAGCCAGAGGATCAGGAGTCCCGCGATCGTGCCGAGCGTGTAGCCGAGCCAGGTGCCGCCGTTGGGCGGCACGGCGGGGGAGTGCAGCGCGTAGGCGAGCAGCGAGATCAGCGACAGCGCGAGCGAGATCCAGAGCCAGCGCGCACCGCGGTGATTGAGGATGGATTCGTGGCGGGCGTTCATGCGGCGAAAGCTCCGCGGCGTTTGCCGGCTGGCGCGAGCGTGGGCCGGCGTCCGTGCGCCGTTGGTGTCGGCCGATTCATGCCTCGTCCTCCGGAAACCGGCGCGCGATCCGCGCGCGGATGCGGCGCAGTCCATAGATGCCTGCGCCGAGGAACACCACGGCGCCGGTCGCCGTCGCGGCGACCCAGTTCCAGGAGCGCTCGGGCTCCTCGTGCCGCAGGATCACGACGGTGCGGCTCTTGCTCGCGAAGAACACCGCGTCGAAGCTGAGCTGCGCGATGAGGACCAGCAGCAGGAATCCGCCGAAGAAGCAGCACGCCTGTAGGCGGCCGATGGGATCCTGCGCGTTCTGTTCCTCGCGCTCGCGCAGCACGCGGCGCGCCCGCCGCTTGCGCTGCAGCGCCGGATCGACCGGCGGCGCCGGATAGAACGCGCGGCCGCACTGTGTGCAGACGCGCCGGCGCCAGTCGGCGACCGGCTGCTCGGTCTCGCAGTGCGGGCAGGTGGCGCGCGCGTCGCTCATCGGCTGCCGCTCCGCGAGGTTCAGCGCCGGCTCTGCGCATAGGCCGGGAACTCTTCGGGCGAGATGCGGATGGCCGCCCCCGTCGGGCACGCGCGCACGCAGGCGGGGCCGCCTTTTTCATCTTTGCACATGTCGCATTTGACGGCCTTCTTTTCCTTGGGCTCTTTCTTCGCCTTCTTCGCGTCGTAGGGCGCCTCGCCCGGACCCGGGCCGAGGCCGAACAGCAGCCAGTTCAGCAGCCCGGGCTTCTTCGGCGGCTTGGACGCCATGTGGATCACGCCGTAGGGGCAGTTGCGTTCGCAGTTGCCGCAGCCGATGCAGTTGTCGGCGATGTAGACCTCGCCGTTCGGTGCGCGGCGCAGCGCGTCGGGCGGGCAGTCCTTCATGCAGTGCGGATGCTCGCAGTGCCGGCACGAGGTCGGCACGTGCACGCTCGCGTAGGTCGGTCCGGCCTCGCGATCCAGACGCGAGGTGCCGCCGTGGGTCTCGGCGCAGGCTTTTTCGCAGTTGTCGCAGCGCACGCAGAGCGATTCGTCGATGAGCAGGATGTCGGTCGCTTCGCCGGCGCCCTGTGCGAGCAGGAACTGGATGATGTCGCCGCCGGCCGGCAGCGCCTGCATCGCGAGGTTCGACGCGGCGCGCTGGCGGTATTCGGCCTGCAGCCGCAACTTGAGCACGGGCATGCGGTTGACGAGTTTCTTGAAGCTCTCGCCGTCCAGGCGCACGGTCTCCGTCGCGATCGCCGCGCGCGCCGTGGCCGAGCGCCGCGACTCGCCGAGCAGCGCCATCTCGCCGACGTAGTTGCCCGCGGGCACGTAGGACAGCACGACTTCCTTGCCCGCGATGTTGCGCGAGATCGTCAGCGAGCCGACGCGCACGAGGTGCAGGCAGTCGCCGACCTCGCCTTCGCCGAACAGCGTGTCGCCCGCGGCGAATTTCTGCAGGGTCGCCGTCGCGACGATGTCCTTGAGCTGGTCGGCCGTGGCTTCGGGCGCGAAGCGCGACTGGATCGCGCGCAGGATGAAGATCTCGTCGATCTCGCGCTTGACCGCGGCGACGGAGTTGATGAGCCGGTTCATCGAGCGCCGCGGCGTCTCGACGAGCACGCAGCCCTTGCCGGCCTTGACCGTGGCCGAGCGGCGGCGGCCCGAGATCAGGCCCATCTCGCCGAAGAATTCGCCGCGGCGCAGGGTGATGTGCTGCTTGCCCTCGTCGTCGAGCGCGATGTGCACCTCGCCGTCGACGATGGAATAGAAGCTGTTGGTGTAGTCGTTGCGCGCGAAGAGGGTTTCGCCGGGCGCCGGCGTGCGCAGGTCCGAGTCGAGCATGAACTCGCGCAGCTGCAGCGGCGTGATGTGCGAGAGCACGCGCACGTTCTGCTGGATGCGTGCGAGGGCCTCGTCGACCGAGCGGAAGCCGGGCATGCCGCCGAGCTTGGCCTTGAGCAGCGGTTCGTCGGCCGGCTCCACGCGTTCGCCGCGGATGTACTCCACGACTTCATAGCCCTGGTTCATGGCCTGCTTGATCAGCGGATAGCCGCCGAGCGCGCCGACGATGTAGAGGCCCTTGACGTTGGATTCGTACTGCGGGCTGATCGCCGGCACCGCGGCCGGATCCTTGCTCGGGAAGGTGACGCCGCAGGCTTCGACGAAGCCGCGCGGCGCGGTGGCGCCGAGGCGGCCGATCACGCGGTCGATGAGGATCTGCGCCTTGCCGTTGGTCGTGGCGAGGATCATGCGGCCTTTCTTGCGGCCGACGCTGAGCGCGTCGATGCGCTCGGGCGCGGCGTTGTAGTAGCACTCGATCACGCCGTCCTCGATCGCCTTGAGGATCGCGGCTTCGTTGCCCTTCTTCGCGCGCGCGAATTCGTCGCGGCGATTCACGATGACGACGTTGTTCTGCTTCGCGAGCGCGACCGCGTTCTCGATCGCGGCGTCGCCGGCGCCGACCACCACGATGGTCTCGCCTTCGTATTCGTCCGGATCGTCGAGCTGGTACTGCACGAACGGCAGGTCTTCGCCGGGCACGCCGAGCTTGCGGATGTTGCCCTGCAGGCCGATGCCCAGGACCACGAACTGCGCCTCGAACGCCTTGCCGTTGGCGCATTTGAGCTCGAAGCTGCCGTCGTCGCGCTTCTTGATCGCGCTGACTTCGTGGCCGTGGCGCACGTTGATCTTGAGCCGCGCGGCGGCTTCGTCCCAGGCGCCGAGGATGGTTTCGCGCGAGCCGGCCTTGAACGGCACGGGAGAGCGCAGCGGCAGGATCCCGGGCTCGTCCATGACGAACTTGCCCTTCTGGTAGCGATAGATCGTGTTCGACAGATGCGGCTCGGCTTCGAGCAGCACGTGCGATTCGCCGCGCTCGGCCGCGCGCGCCGCGGCGGACAGGCCGCCCGGACCGGAGCCGACGATGGCGATACGGAATCGCTCGCTCATTCCTACCTCGCTGGGCGGTCGTGTCGCCGCCGGGCTAGTGTGCGTGGAACGCGCCGCGGCCCCCTGAGGGCCTGGAACCGGGCGACGTCGCCGCCGCGATTCCTGCGCCCGGACTGTAACGCATAGCCGAGGGGATTCATGACATCGGTGCGCGCCGGCCTGCATACTCGGCGGCGCTGCCGGGCCCGGACCGGCGGACGTCGGATGCGGGCGGGGCAACGGAGGCGCGATGAGGCACGTGGAAAGGCTGGCCGCGGTGGCGGAGACGGTGTCGCGGATCCTTGCCCATGGCGGCGGTCACCTGCGCCTCGCCGCGCCGCTGGGGCTGGGCAAGCCCAATGTGCTGCTCAACGCCCTGTAACGCGCGGTCGTCGCCGACGCGAACCAGTCGCTCCATATCTTTACCGCGCTGTCGCTCGCGCGGCCGGCGCCGAAGTCCGATCTGGAACGGCGCTTCCTCGTCCCGTTCCTCGATCGCCATTTCGGCGCGGACTATCCGGATCTCGACTACGCCGTCGCGCGCCGCGACGGCACCCTGCCGGCGCGCGTGCGCGTCAGCGAGTTCTATCTGCAGTCGGGCGCGCTGCTCGACAACGCGCAGGCGCAGCGCGAGTACGCGAGCCTCAACTACACGCACGTCGCGCGGGATCTCGCCAACGTCGGCATCAACGTGGTCGTGCAGCTCGTCGCGCGGCGCATCGACGGCGGGCGCGAGCGGCTCAGCCTCGCGAGCAATCCGGACGTCACCCAGGATCTGATCGACGAGATGGCCGCGAACGGCCGGCCGCGTCCGCTCGTGGTCGGCGTCGTGCATCCGCGGCTGCCGTTCGTCGCGAACGAGGCCGAGGTCAATGCGGATTTCTTCGACCTGCTGCTCGACGATCCCGCCTGCGACCACACCCTGTTCGCGCTGCCGCGCGAGCCGGTGAGTCCGGCCGAGTTCGCGCTCGGCCTGCACGCGAGCACGCTGGTGCGCGACGGGGGCACTCTGCAGATCGGCATCGGCGCGCTGTCCGATGCGGTCGTGCACGCCTTGCTGCTGCGCCAGCGCGACAACGCCGCGTATCGCGAGGCGCTGAGCGCGCTCGGCGGCGCGCATGCGCTGGCCGAGACCGTCGGCGGCCTCGCGACCTTCGAGCGCGGCCTGTACGGCGCGAGCGAGATGGTCATGGACGGCTTCATGCATCTGGCGCGCGGCGGGGTGCTCAAGCGCCGCGTGTTCGACGATTTCGCGATCGAGCAGGCGCTGGCCGAAGGCGTCATCGGCGAAACGCTCAAGACCGGCGACGTCGAGCGGCTCTACGCGAGCGGCGCGCTGCCGGCGCTGATCCACGGTCCCGAGCTCGCGCGCCTGGTGCGCTGCGGGCTGCTGCCCGAAGGCTCGCGCCTGGACGGCGACCAGGTCCTGCTGCCCGACGGCGCGACCCTGTCGTGCGACCTGCGCGAGATGGGCGCGCGCGCCGCGCTCGGCCGCGCGATGACCGGGCGCCGCCTGCGCGACGGACGCTACCTGCGCGGCGCGTTCTATCTGGGCTCGGTCGAGTTCTATCGCTGGCTCGGCAGCCTCGACGGCGATGCGTTCGACGGCGTATCGATGACGCGCGTGTCGGACATCAACCAGCTCTACGGCGGGCGCGAGACGCTGGACGCGCTGCAGCGCCGCGACGGCCGCTTCTTCAATACCTGCATGATGGCGACCGCGCTCGGCGCGGCCGTTTCCGACGCGCTCGAGGACGGTCGCGTGGTCAGCGGCGTCGGCGGGCAGTACAACTTCGTCGCGATGGCGCACGCCCTGCGCGACGGCCGCTCGGTGCTGCTGCTGCGCGCCTGTCGCGGCGGCGGCGAGGGCGCGCGGTCGAGCATCCGCTGGAGCTACGGCCATACGACCATTCCGCGTCACCTGCGCGACGTGTTCGTGACCGAATACGGCGTCGCGGACCTGCGCGGCAAGTCGGACGAGGATTGCGTCCTGGCCATGCTCGCGATCAGCGACGCGCGTTTCATCGACGGACTCGTCGCGCAGGCCAAGGCCGCAGGCAAGCTCGCGGCCGACTTCGCGGTGCCGGCCGCATGGCGGCGCAACACGCCGGAGTCGCTGGTCGCAGCACTCGCGCCGCTGCGCGCGCGTGGCCTGTTTGATGCATTCCCGTTCGGCACGGACTTCACGCCGGTCGAGTTGAAACTGGCGGGGGCGCTGCAGTGGCTCAAGCAGCGCAGTGCGCGCGGTCGCGGCCGCATCGGCTTGCTGTGGCGCGCGCTGCGTACCGGTGCGGCGCGTCCGGACGAGGTCGCCGCGCTCGAACGAATGGGGCTGGAAAATCCGCAGTCGCTGGCGGAACGTTGGCAGCGTCGACTCGTGCTCACGGGGTTGCGCCGTTGAGCCCGCTGTCGTGAAGGTTATGAGAAACGTGAGGATCGCACGCTAAACTGATGAACAAACGCAGGAAGCCACAGGGGCAACCTCGATGAACGAATGGCTGAACCGCCTGTCTCGCGACTGGCCGGAACGTCATCCGCCGTTTCGCGACGACTTCGCGACCGACGCGAAGGCCGTACGCAACTGGCTGAACCATCTGCCGCTCGCCAATCCCGCGGCGACGTCGCGCCAATTGCTCGACGCGCTCATGGTCATGAACCGCATGCGCATCGAGCCGCAGCAGCGCCTGGATGCACTGGAGCTGCTGCGCGGTCCCGTGCTGCAGGTCATCGGCGGCATCGACCGGCAGGTCCTGCTCGAGACGTTTCCGCTCGCACCGCCCAAGCTGCAGCAGGCGCGCGTCGCGCAGGACTTCGAGCGCGAGATCGGCCTGGGCTACGTGCAGATCCTCCACGATTTCTGCGCATCCTCCGGCAAGGTGCCGTTTCTCAAGGGCAAATCCGTCGCGACCGCGGCGGTGCGCGCGCTGCAGCACTACGGCAACCTGCTGGCCAAGGCCTACACGCTGTATCACACCCCGCCCGAAGGCGTGTGGCTGCGGCTGCACGACGTGTTCGTCGCCGCGGTGCAACTGCGCCTCGACGACAAGGCCGTGCCCGATCCGAGTCTCGGCGGCGCCGAGCTCTCGCCGCGGCATGCCTATGCGCACGCGCTGCTGCTCGCACTGAGCAATCCGTACCGCTACACCCAGCGCGAGATGGGCGATGTGTTCGCGCTGACGCGCGCGCTCGCGCCGTTCTGCCAGATCGGCCACGGCCGCGCGCCGGTGACCGGGTTCGCCGTGGTGACCGACCAGGACCAGGGCGTCGGCTACGTGCCCGAGGAGCGCCAGCTCGCGGCGGTCGGGCTGCTTTCGTTCGATCCGCAGCCGGTGCAGCGCATGGTTGAAGGCCACGTGCAATTGCTGCCGCCGGGCGCCGACCTGCTGAGCTTCCGTCTCAAGGGCGGGCCGCCGGTGCAGGCGCGCCGCGCGGTCGTCGACCGCCTCATGCGCAGCTGGGGCGGCGCGGCCGAGCGCGGTCATGCGCGCCTGCCGGCCGGGCATCAGCTCGACACGGTCATCGGCCTGCATGCGCTGCACCACATGCTCGCCGGCAACGAGGATTTCGATGCGTTCCTGCGCCGCGTGCGCGGCCAGGCCATCAGCCTGACCCAGCGCGAGACCGCGTCGTCGTGGGCGACGCAGAGCAGCGAAGTGAAGCCGGCCGTGCAGCGCGCGCGGGTGCTCGACCAGAGCCTCGGCGGCTATCGGCTGGTCTGGGACAAGGCGGACCTCGCGCGCGCGAAGGTCGGCGAACTGGTCGGACTGACGCCGGCCACGTCCGCCGGCGACGACGATGAAGAAGACCGCGACTGGATGGTCGGCGTGATCCGCTGGATCCGCATCGACGACGCCGATTCGGTCGACGCCGGCATCGAACTGCTCGCGCGGCGCGCCCAGCCCGTCGGTATCGCGAGCTTCGAACCGACCGGACAGGTGCGTGCGGCCATGCGCGGCGTGCTGCTGCTCGACCAGGACGACGGCCATGCGGCGACCGTGCTCGCGCCGCATCTGTTCGATCGTCATGCGCGCGAACTCGAACTGACGCGTCCGGCCGATCCGCTGGACTGGGAGACGCGCGCGAGCGTGCAGCGGCTGTCCGACGTCACCGTGGTCGACGCGAGCCATTCCTATCAGCGCGTGCTGATCGGCCGCGCGCCGACCGCGCAGGAGCTCGAGGAGTCGGAAAGCGTCGAGAGCGAGGGCGACGAGGAAACGCGCGCCGACGGCACGACCGGGTAGGCGATCGCCGCGATCGTCGATGGCGGCCTGGCGTACGGCGGGACTAAAATCGGCGCTTTGCTTTGCCGTGCGTACCCGCGAATGACTTCCGAATCCGAAATCCGCGTCGCCAGCGCCGCGTCCCGCCGTGCCAGCGTCGGTGTCGACGTGGCCGGCGTCACGATCGGCGGCGCATCGCCGATCGTCGTCCAGTCGATGACCAATACCGATACCGCCGACGTCGTCGCGACGACGCGCCAGGTCGCCGAACTCTGGCGCGCCGGATCGGAACTGGTGCGCCTGACCGTGAATACGCCCGAAGCCGCCGCGGCGGTGCCGCGCATCCGCGAACGCCTCGACATGATGGGCGTGAACGCGCCGTTGATCGGCGACTTCCACTACAACGGCCACACCCTGCTGACCGGCGAGCCCGCGGCCGCCGAAGCGCTGGCCAAGTACCGCATCAACCCGGGCAACGTCGGTTTCGGGAAAAAGAAAGATCTGCAGTTTTCCACCATCGTCGAGCTCGCCATCCGCCACGGCAAGCCGGTGCGCATCGGCGCCAACTGGGGCTCGCTCGACCAGGAACTGCTCGCGCGCATGATGGACGAGAACCACGAGCGCGCGCAGCCCTGGGACGCGCCGCGCGTGATGCGCGAGGCGCTGATCCGCTCGGCGCTCGATTCGGCCGCGCGCGCCGAGGAGATCGGTCTCGCGCGCGAGCGCATCGTGCTGTCCTGCAAGGTGTCGGGCGTGCAGGAGCTCATCGCGGTCTACCGCGACCTCGCCGCACGCAGCGACTACGCGCTGCATCTCGGCCTGACCGAGGCCGGCATCGGCTCCAAGGGCATCGTCGCGTCGAGCGCGGCGCTCGCCGTGCTGCTGCAGGAAGGCATCGGCGACACGATCCGCATTTCGCTGACGCCGGAACCGCAGGAATCGCGCACGCGCGAAGTCATCGTCGCGCAGGAACTGCTGCAGACCATGGGGCTGCGCGCGTTCACGCCGCTGGTCACGGCCTGCCCGGGCTGCGGCCGCACGACCTCGACGTTCTTCCAGGAACTCGCCAAGCGCGTGCAGGACCACGTGCGTGCGCGCATGCCGGAGTGGCGCATCCAGTACGACGGCGTCGAGAACCTCACGCTCGCGGTCATGGGCTGCGTCGTCAACGGACCCGGCGAATCCAAGCACGCCAACATCGGCATCTCGCTGCCCGGCACCGGCGAAGCGCCGGCGGCGCCGGTGTTCATCGACGGCGTCAAGACGCAGACCCTGCGCGGCGACACGATCGCGCAGGATTTCCTCGCGATCCTCGAGCGCTACGTCGCCGATACCTACCAGGCCAAGGCGGGTTGAACCGGCGCGCGTCGCAGCGCCTGAGACCGCCCGAACGAATTCTTCGCCGCCTGTCGATTCCGGTGTTGCCGGTTCGACGCGTTAGGCGGGACCGGCTTTCCGCGAGGCACCGGTTCTGGCATACCCGCACCTCCGGCGGCGCGCATGCGCAGCCGGCGGCGTTCTCAGACCAGGAAGGAGATTTGGCATGAAGATCGAACCGTATCTGTCGTTCGACGGCAACTGCGCCGAGGCGTTCGCGTACTACACCCAGCATCTCGGCGGCAAAGTGGTCTTCTCGATGAAGTACAGCGAAGCGCCGCCGGGCGAGGGACCGGGCGGCGGCCCCGAGCTCGCCGACAAGATCATGCATTCGTCCATCGTCATCGACGGTCACACGCTCATGGGCGCGGACGCGATGTCGGAGCAGTGCCCGTACGAGAAGCCGCGCGGCATGTCGCTCGCGCTGAACCCGGCGTCCGTCGCCGAAGCCGAGCGCATCTTCGCGGCGCTGTCCGACGGCGGCGAAGTGCAGATGCCGCTCGCGCAGACGTTCTGGGCCCTGCGCTTCGGCATGTGCGTCGACCGGTTCGGCATTCCGTGGATGGTCAACATCGAGAGCGAGAATTGCCCGTGACGAGGGAATGACGGCCCCGGCGATCGCCGCTTGCCTTCCGTAGCAGGAACCGTCGCCATCCGTTGATCTTCGGCGCTGCGCTTGCCCGAGCGGCAGAAATCAGAGCGGAACGGACCCTCCCCTTCACGGGGAGGGTATTTCCCATACTGTTCAACGATTCGGCTCGAAAAATGACTCGCCGCATTCATCTGCTTTTTTCCCTTCTTCTCGCGGCATTCTCCTGTTCCTTCGCCGTCGCCGCCGAACCGCGCATCCTCGTCGGCGAGCAGGCCGGCGCGGCCTGGCGCATCGACGTGCCGGCGTCGTGGAACGGCCGTCTTGTCGTGTTCTTCCGCGGCAACAGTCCCGTAGCGGAACGCTTCGACGAGCAGCCCTATACGCAAGGCGGCCGCAGCATCCTGATCGCGCGCGGCTTCGCGCTGGCACAGTCGGGCTATGCGCGCGCCGACTGGAACATCGCCGAAGCCCATCGCGATACCGAGTGGGTGCGGCGTCATTTCGTCGCGACGATCGGCAAGCCGACCCAGACCTACGCGATCGGCCAGTCCATGGGCGGGCTCGCCGTCGCGCATGCGCTGGAACAGAAGAACACGCCGTACGCCGGCGGCCTGTCGCTGGCCGGCACGCTCGGCGGCGGCGATGCGCTGTTCGAGCAGGCGTTCGTGAATCTCGCCGCGTTCGACTACTACGTCCCCGACGCGCTCGGCCCGATCTGGCCGGTACCGCCGCAGCAGACGCTCGATGCGGCGGCCGTGCAGGCGCTCGACGCGGCGGTCGCGGCCAGACCCGATGCGGCACGCAGGCTGGCCGCGCTGATGGCGATTCCGGCAGACAAGATCGGCGAGCAGACTGCGATCAGCCGCAACCTCGTGCAGCGCCTGCAGCGGCTCGCCGGCGGGAATGCGATCGGCAACGCGAACTGGCTCTACAGTGGCAGCGGCGACGACGCGGCGCTCAACGCGGGCGTGCGCCGCTACGTGGCCGATGCCGGGGCCTACGATTTCCTGCGCCGCAACTACGCGCCGAGCGGCCGTCTCGAAAAGCCGC
>CAMLSI010000098.1 GCA_946482585.1 uncultured Lysobacteraceae bacterium | reverse complement strand
TGAAGCCGCGCGGGACCTGGTTGAGATCGTGCGCGCTGGGCCAGGTGTAGCGCGGGTTCAGCCGAAGCACGGCGTCCAATGCTGGTATATATTGCAACGAATGATACAAATGCATGGCCGCTGGCTTGCCGTCGGTATCGTAGCCCCAGGTCGACACCGGATTGGGCGTGGGAATGGGCGTGGCGGTCTGACGCATCACCCACCTCGGCGCGTCCTGCGCGAGACGGATCGACACGACGGAATTATCGGAGGAGTCGCTGTGGCCGCCGGCGGCGGCGATGACCAGCGTGCTGTCGGTGATCCGCGCAGCGAAACCGCCGTAGACCGGCAGCGCCCCCAAGGTCAGCGCGGTGTTGGGGATTTCCACCCAGGTGTCGAGTGGCGCGCCCGCGAGCCAGGCCGGTGTGGCCGGGGCGCCCAGCGCGGGCTTCACCGACCATACCGGCGCGACGTTGAACGCATTGGCCAGCGCACTCCAGTTGTTCGCACCGGTCATGCGCTGATACGCCGCGACGGCGCCGCTGACGCCGAAGCGCACGGCGTAGGCGATCGCCGGCTGCAGGTTGCCCCACATCGCGCGATCGCCCGGCATGATTTCTCCGCAGAGCATGCCTTCCGTGGAGCCGATCCAGTTATTGGGCGAACTCGCGCCGGCCAGTGCCGCGGCCAGCGTGGTGTAGACCTCGGACCAGCTCGTGAACCAGGGACCTGTGCCCGTGGCGTAGTCCGGCAGCACGGCGTCGCTGATGCGCAGCACGTAGGGATCGCCGTTGATGTACCAGAAGCCCGAGGAGTCGCCGAGCCGTCCGACGATGCTGCGCGCGGTCCAGGCGAAGAAGTTGGCGAGCTTGCCGAGATGCGTGGCCGACACCGACGGCTGCATGGCCAGCGCATAGCCCGTGGACGCGGTGAAGAAGTCCTGCTGCCACGGCGGCAGCACGGCGGTGCCGGCGCCGTAGACGGCGGCGGACTGGATGAAGCCGAACGGGTTGTTCGGTTGCGCGACATAGGTGTTGTACAGGTTGTCGATGTTGAACTGCATCACGTCGAGCAGTTCGGTTTTCAGCGTGACATCGATATCGGGCGTGATCGCGGCCGCCTGCGCGAGCGTGCGCCACTGCCACGCGGCGGCGCGCGTCTGCCAGGCGCCCACTTCGGGTTTTACGAGGCCTTTCGCGCCGTCGCGCAGTGCCGGCACCGAGCCCTTGCCGAGGTGATTGGCCGTTGCCGCAAACTGTACTTCTTCCATGAAGTACCAGCGGCCCGTCGCGAGGTAGGCCATGAAGCCGACCGACGGGGCGTGGGCGCAGTCCCAGGTCCGCGGCAAGGTGCCGCTGGGCGCCGGTGCGTAGGCGCCGCTGGAGCCGTTGTCGTGGAAGCCGCTGCCGTTGGGCAGGCCGAGATTCGGATGCTGCGAGAAGCGTATCGGCCGGTTCGTCGTTTCGTCGCGGTAGTGGATCGGATAGCGCCCGGCGCTGTAGCCGTTGCGCACGACGGCGGCATAGGCCGCGCCCGGGCTCGTCAGATACAGCACGTCGTGCTGCGGCAGCAGGCCGATCGGTTCCTGGTAACCCGAGGACGTCATCCCGTCGCTGGAGTAATTGAACGAGCCCTGCTGCAGCGGCACGAACGCCGCCGGCAGCGCAGTGACGATGGCGGCCGTGTTCGCGACGTTCGCGCGATAGGTCGGCACGAGCTCGGTGGCCATGAGATAGGCCGCATCGTGCTGCACGCTGACCTGCGGATCGTTGCCGAGCCAGTAGGACAGGGCAGCGCCCGAGATCAGCGGCGTGCGGCAGTGATGCGGCAAGTCGACGCTCGCACTGAAGCGCTGCGTGCCGCCGAGGGTAAAGGTGAACGTGGCCGCCTTGCTCGTGGGCGCGGCCACTTTGAGGTAGCCGTTCTCGATCCACGGCAGCACTTCGACGGCGCCGCCGGCGTACAGGCGCACTTCCAGCCACGCGACGAGATGCGCATCGCTGCCGACCGGCTTGCGATAGATCCATGAGGACATCAGCGGTCCACTGACCCAGGCGGACTGTCCCGACTCGAACGCGAACGGCGACAGCCAGTCGCTGCCCGACCACGTCACCGTGCCGTACGTGCCGCAGCCGATGCTCGCCGTGACGCCGGTGGCCTGAAGGTTCGCGAGCGCCAGCGGCGCGCCGCCGGATGCGCCGCCCGTCTGCAGCGCCACCGTGGCGGGCGAGGGCCCCACGGCGCCGCGCCAGACCAGTTGCGCGAACTTGAGCGAACCGTCGGGCCAATAGTTGCGCGGCGTGACCTGCAGCGTGCCGCTGCCGGCCGTCACGCTGCTGCCGGCGGGCACGTCGCCGCGGCGGAACGCATAGCCGAGCGCGATCGGCGCCGACGCCTGCGCCGTCGGCGAACGCACGACGAAACTTCCGGCGCCGGCGGGCGACTGATCGAAACCGTCGGCGAATATCGCGTCGCTGCCGGCGGGAGAGGCCAGCGCCTGCGCGATCGCCTGCGTCAAGGGAGAGGCGCCCAGTCCCAGACCCAGCAGCGCGGCCTGCAGCAGCGAGCGGCGCTCGAGATTGGCGGGTTCGCCGATCGCCGCATCGTGCACGGCATCGGTCGGCAGTTTCGATTTCATGATGAACTCCTTGGGCACGCCGCTGCGCGGCGCGACGGCGCCCGCGAGCGGCATGGCTCGTATCGATTCGACGGTCCTTCCCCTCGCCCGCGCGCGGCGGTTGAATCAGGCGCGTGCAGGCTTCCGCATACGCTGCGGTATGCGCATGCGTTGCACTGTGACGAATTGCTCAAGACCTAGGCAGGTGACGGGCAGGTGGGGAAGTGCTGCCGTGGTTCGTCCTCGCTTCTTTCGTCACCACGGCGGCATTGCGCACGTTCGAGCTACGGAAGAAATTCGTTCGTCGCGAGCGAGGCGGGTTACCAATTTTTATAAGTTTAATTTACAAAATTGACATGCGAACCGGAGGCGGAACTCCGCGCACGCGAGCGGCCGCACGCCCTCGAGGGGCAGCGACGAGAACTCATGCAGGCGGAAAGTCGAAATGCCGAGAGCGAGCGGCACGCCGCGTTTCCGGCGCGCGTCCGCCGCAAAGCGCCGCGACGGCGCCGAAGCGAACGCTACGGCTGGTATTTCTCGAGCGCCTCGCGAAACACTTGCGCGGACTCGAGCAGGCGACCGTCCCTGAATCGAATGCGGTATTTCTCGCCCGACATCGATGACTTCGTGCCCAGTTCATCGATGAACTGGTCGGCGGTCTGAATCCGGTCTCCCGCGTTGCGCAACTTCAGGCGCAGGTGGTCGGCCGCTTTTGCCGCGCTGTATTCGCTGCCGTTGCGAAGGAAGGTCGCTCCGTCGAGCGCTTCGATCGAGGCGATCAGGTAGTCGATCTTCTTCTGTTCCTCGTCCGGCCGGGCCGCCAGTGCGTTTCCGCCGACGAGGAGCATGAACCCGAGGATGAGCACGGCGAGGAAGGTTTTCATCGCGGCATTCTAGGGCAGTACGTGGCCCGTTCGCCGCTGGCCGGTAAGGCGTCACCGAAGGTCGGCGCGGCGCCGGTCCCGGCGATCCGACATCGCCAGGACCTCCAGCACGGCGTCGACGACGGCGTCCGGCCGGTCGATCTGGATGTTGTGCCTGGCGTTCGCGACCATCGCGTGCCTGCCCCGGCGCGACAGCGATGCGGTCAACTCGTGGGCTTTGCGCCAGCTCCAATAGTGAACTTCTCCGGTCGGATCGGACAGATCGTAGATGCCGTGGGTCAGCACGACGAGCGGAAGACTCTCGAGCGGCGCCCTCCCTGCGAAGAGGCGCCGGTAGCGTCTGTCGGCCTCGGGGTTCGCCGCATACATGCTCTGGGCGATCTCCGATGCCTGCGTGTCCTGGTAGGCGGCTGTTTCCTGCAGCACGCGGCGCTCTTTCAGAATCGTTGCGCCCAGCGGGAGCCGCACGGGATCGGTGCATTTCTTGTACGCGTCTTCCGTGAGCTCGCCCGCACGCGTCCGGCGCGCGCAGTCCCGGAAATGGCCGATGGCGGCCGCCATGCCGTCTTCGTCTTCCCGCGCCGCCGCGCGGACGGAGGCGCGACCGAAGCGCCGCACCAGGTGAGGCTCGACGCGGCTCCACATCCGCTCTTCCGCAGGATCCACCAGAACCAGCCCGGCGACTTTCTCCGGGTGTACGACGGCGAAGAGCTTCGCGTAGAAACCGCCGAGCGAATGGCCGACGAGCACGATCCGGTTCGTAACGCCGCCGCGCTCGAGGAGCGTGTTCAGATCGTCCACCGCAGCCTGCGGCGAGCGCGGCACCGGCGACGGATCGCTATAGCCCATTCCGGGCCGGTCGTAGGAACACGCGCGGGTCGACCTGGCGACCGCTGGCTGGATCAGCGCCCAAGTACTCGACCAGTCGCTCAAGCCGGCATCGAACACGACCGTCGGACTGCCTTCGCCCAGGCAGAACAGATTCATCCGGCGCCCGCCGCCGACGTCCACGCGCTGGTGCGGTTTCACATACTCGTGTTCGACGTCCGACACGGGAACGAGGTCGGCAGCGCCGGCGCAGCCCGCCGCGGCCAACACGCCGAAGAGTACGGAGATCCGACGTCGGCTCCCTCGCATCGACCGATGTACCGAGGAGCCGGGCGCGATCTTCGGGAGCAGGGCATTCGCGTCGGCAGCCGCAGCCGCCGATGGACAAGGGCTCGTCGTCGTCATCGGAGAATCAGTCGGATCAAAGAGAAATCAGAGGCGAGACGCAGCGAAGGCGTGGACGACCGCGATCATGTCGCGATCGCCGTGCCCCTGCGCTTCCGCCGCGCGATAGAGATCGGCGCAGCGCCGGATCAGCGGCGCGTCCGCTGCAGCGTGCGCGCACTGCGCGGACACCAGGCGCGCAATCGTGCTGACGTCGCGAATCGCGGCCTGAGGGGAAAAGTCTCCGCGCGCGAGCTTGTCGAGCTTGAGCCGCGAAACCGCGCTGGCCAGCGGGCCGGCGTCGAGCACCTGTTGCAAGGTCTGCATGTCCACGCCGGCAGCGCGGGCAGCGTGCATGGTTTCGGCGAGTACCGTGACCATGCCGATGAGAAAGTGATTGGCGGCCAGCTTCATCCGGAGCGCGCCGGGCACCGGGCCGCAGCGGAAGACGCTCGCGCACAACGGCGCCAGCATCGGCAGCACGCGTTCGACGTCATCGGAGTTGCCCGCGATCATGCCGACGAGACGGCCTTCTTCGGCCGGAACGCGGGAGCCGGACACCGGCGCTTCCACGTACGCGCCGCCCGCTCTGCGCACGTCGACATCCAGCGCTTCGGAAAATCCGGGCGACGTCGTTCCGAGATGGACGACGGTCCTGCCGGCCAGCCGCGCCGCGAAGAACGGCGTGTGCCGGGCGAGAACCTCGTCGATCGCCGCTTCGTTCAACAGCATCACGAAGACGGTATGGCAGCGCGCGAACACCTGGTCGACGGATTCCGCGCGCACCGCGCCGAGGCGCTCGAGTTCGCCGCACGTTTCGGCAGAGCGGTTCCATACTGTCAGCGGCATGCCGGCCGCCAGCAGGTTGCGCGCCATCGGGAATCCCATGTGGCCGATGCCGATGAAGCCGATGCTCACAGGATGGTTTCCGCCTCGAAGAGCGGCGTGCCGTAGAGGCGTCGCCGCAGGAAGGCGAGAACGTCGTCGCGGGCCTGCCGCGTCGGCTCGCCGGCCGCATCGACGAGGTGCGCGGTCAGCACACTGTGCGGACTCGCGACCACGTGCCGGAAGAACGGCGGAGGATCGGGGTTCGCGGCGGTGTCGGGCAGTACCCGGCCGATGAAACGCTCGCCGAGCGCGGCCCGATAGGCTGCAAAGCGTTCGGCGCGGCAATGGCGGTCGCCTTCGAAGCGATAGGCCAGGACAGTGAGCCCTTCGCGGTCGAGCCGCGCGCGGATCGCGGTCAATTCCTGCGGATCGCTTTCCAGCGCCGCAGGGTCGTCCAGCGGCAAGGACGGTTGCGCCAGCACCGGCGCCAGCATCGCCGGTTCCAGCATCATCGACAGCGCGAAATTTCCGGTGAAGCACATGCCCACGGCGCCGACGCCGGGTCCGCCGCATTCGTCCCTGGCGCGGCGCGCCAGCGCGCGCAACCACGCCGTGACGGGACTGGCGCCACGTCCCGCCATCGCATGGAACTCCGCGCTGATACAGGCGCGGCGCAGTACGGCCAGACCTTCCTCGGCGCGGGGCACCGCACCGTCCGTACCGAACAGCGACGGCAGATACACCGTGAATCCCGCGTGGCGCACCCAGCGTGCGAAGCGGGCCACGTGCGGACTGATGCCGGGCATCTCGGCCATGACGATGACGGCGGGACCCGAACCGGATACGAAGACACGCCTGGTCGCGGCCTCCAGCGTGAACGTGCGCGCATGGAAGTCGGTCAGGTCGTCGTCGTGCTGATGGCTGTCTGGCGTGTTCATCGTTCCGGTGGCGACGCAGATCGGGAACTCGACGGCCGACGCCGTCGCCGGCATTACACCCTCGACAGCGTTTCGAGCCCAGTGTCCAATATGACGTCTTTCGAGCGGAAACCGACATGATGGATTTCGAGGTCTTCATCATCGACGGTGCCTACCCGAGCAGCGTCGCCATGAGCCGGGACATCCTGGATGCCGCGGCACACGTCGCGGCGAGAATGGGCATTGCGGTGCCGACGTGGGGCCTGTATTCGCTGGCAGGCGGCCGAGTGGCCCTGAGGGACGGCATCAGTGTCGAAACGCGGCCGCTTCCGCCGCGTCGCCACGATCTGCGTTCCGTCTGCGTGATCCCCGGACTCGGCGCCGACCCCGACGTCATCGGCGCCCGGATGGCGTCGCCGGACGGCCGCGCCGTGGCGCGGCGGCTGGCGGCTCACGTCGCGCGAGGCGGGCAGATCGCGGCTTCGTGCTCGGCCGTCTTCGTCCTGCAGGCCGCCGGACTGCTGAAAGGGAGACGGGCGACGACGACGTGGTGGCTGGCGCCGGCGCTGGCGAGTATGGCGCCGGACTGCACGGTCGATGCGGCGCGCATGGTGTGCGCGGACGGTCCGGTCGTGACCGCCGGCGCCGCGTTCGCGCATGCGGATCTGATGCTGCATCTGCTGCGGGAACGGTGCGGACCCGCCTTGAGCGAGACGGTCGCGCGAATGCTGTTGCTGGAGCATCGCCAGTCGCAGTCGCCGTTCGTCGTGCCCGAGGTGCTCGCCAGCGGCCATGCCCTGGTGGCGCAGCTCACCGCTCGCCTGGAGAAGTCCCTGCCGAGCGTCCCGCCGATCTCGCAATTGGCCCGTGAGCTGTGCGTATCCGAGAGAACCTTGAGCCGACATGTGCGGCGCGCAACCGGCAAGAGCACCAGCGGCCTGGTACAGAGCGTGAAGCTGCGGCGCGCCCGCACGCTGCTGGAAAACAGCCGCATGACCATCGAGCAGATCGCCGCCGAAGTCGGTTACCGGGATGCGACGGCGCTGCGACGGCTCATGCGAAGAACCGCCGGCGCAAGCCCGAGACAGTTCCGCGCGACCACGACCGTTACGCGTTGAGCGACGAGCAGGACATCCCGATCGCCTTGCGTGCGGCGAGCCGCCGCGCTTACTGTCGTCGCGCACAGCGTAACGCTGGCGCTGCACGCGTTCGGAACGATGGTCCCGCGCCGGGGAAATGCCGCCTGCCGCATTCGTGTCGCTGAACCTTGCCCCGAGGAATAACACCATGGACGAACACCGACTGCTCGCCGTCCTCATCGACGCCGACAATGCCCAGCCGGCGGTCGTGGATGCACTGCTGGCCGAAATCGCCAAGTACGGCACAGCGAGCGTCAAGCGCATCTACGGCGATTTCACGTCGACGCGCATGACGCAGTGGAAGCAGGCGCTGCTGCGCCACTCGATCACGCCGGTGCAGCAGTTCGCCTACACCACCGGCAAGAATGCGACGGACAGCGCGCTCATCATCGATGCGATGGATCTGCTCTACACGGCGCGATTCGACGGATTCTGTCTGGTGTCCAGCGATTCCGATTTCACGCGACTGGCGCAGCGCCTGCGCGAGCAGGGAAAGACGGTATACGGTTTCGGCGAGAAGAAGACGCCCGATCCCTTCATCCAGGCGTGCGACAAGTTCATCTACACCGAATTGCTGAGGACTCCGGCAGCACCGGCGGCTGCCGTCGTCGCACCGGCCAAGCCGCACAAGCCGGCCAAGCCGGCCAAGCCGAAAAAGGAAAAACCGTCGCCGGCGAGCGTGCCCAAGCACGGTAATGCATCGCCGAAGAGCGAGCCGATTCCGCCGGAGCCCGAGACGAGTGTTCTTGCACCGCCGGTGGAATTGCTCCGGCGCGCGATCGACGACTCGTCCGACGAGCGCGGATGGGCGAACCTGGGCGCCGTAGGCAGCTACCTGACCAAAGTCCAGCCCGATTTCGATCCTCGCCTCTACGGCAATCGCAAACTGAGCGATCTCTTGCGCTCGCTGGAAAGTGCGTTCGGACTGGAGGAGCGCGGGCCGGCCGGCAGCCCGAAGGCCATCTACGTGCGCAACCTCTAGAAAATCCACCGGCAGCGCCGCAGGCCGCGCTACTGGAAACCGTTCGCGAACAGCAGATCCGGCTCGACATCGATCACGAGATCGAGATTCAGCACGGCGTTCGGATACCCCGATTCGATGTTCAAGGTCGAGAAGCGCACGGTGTTGTCGCCGTTGACGAGTTCGGCGAGCGGGATCTCGATCGCGTGGTTGTAGCCGCCGGTCTGACCGGGCGTATCGAGCATCGCGACCTCGCCCGGCGTGAACGCGCGCACGTGCACCGGCCCATCGTTGAACTGGTAGCGCAGCCGTCCGGTGCCCAGCCGGATACCGTCAATGTTGTAGCCCTGGTAGTAACCGTTGAACACGAGCCGCGCGCGCGTCGCTTGCGCGAGCGACACGTTCCTGAAGGTCAGCGGCGCGCTCAGCGTCGAGGCACTGTTCGGAATCACGTAGCCGAGGCTGAGTCCGTTGTGCACGGTCGTGTGCGGCGTACCCGGCGGATACTCGTCGACCGTAGTGCGCGTCGACGGAATTCCGGCGCCGGGGATCTCGTACTCGCGCGTCCACGTGACCGGCGGTCCATCGAAGCCGATGTTGTCCCAATACAGATTCCACGAACGCAGCGGTCGCGGCAGCCCGCCGAAGGTGATGCCGTATTTCCACGTCGCGTGGTTGTGCCCGACCAGATGCACATAGCCGCGCGAGAACGGCAGCGGCTGCGCGAAATTCACGATGCGGCGACTCACCGGCGGCGCGAAATTCACGCCGTCGTCCGACGGCGGCGACGTCAGCACCTCCAGCCGGGTCGTCGACAGGCGCAGTTCGACGCGGCACATCCTGCCTTTCTGCGCCGGGATCGTCGTCGCCGCGCCGGCGATCGTGGTCAGCGCGTAGTCGCGCACGTCGTGGACCTCGACGTTGTTGCTGGCGAACACGAGCATCACGCCGTTGCGCGGATTCGGACCGCGTCCGTTCAGATCCCAGGCCGGTGTCGGCGACGGGTCCTCGCTGATCACCACACTCATATAGCCGAGCAGGAAATTCGTCGTCAGATCCGTATCGAACACGATGCGTCCGGTACGGCCGTCGAAATCGAACGGCTGGCGGATGCGATACACGTTGCTGCCGTAGTTCTGCGAACCGACCGCGGTCAGCAGGTAGCGGCTGTTGATGTGCGCCGACGGATTGCAGACCAGCGTGTCGCGCGTCGCCGGCAGAAAACCGACGACATCGCCGCGGCACGGCGGCGGCTCGTCCGGAACCAGGCCGAACTCCGCTTCCCAGACCCAGAACGTCACGCCGTCGCCGGTCGACAGCGAAGGCGCATAGCGCGTCGCGCTGAATCGCGTGCGGCTCAGCTCGTTGCCGCGACCGCGATCGGCGAGCGGCGCCGGTCCGCCTTCGAACGTTTCGCAGAACGCCGGCGCGGGAAGGCCGCAGCCGTCGGCGAAGGCCACGGCAGGCGCTGCGACGGCGAACAGCACGTGCACGAGAAACGACGCGGCGATGCGCATGACGGTTTCCGGCTGCGATCGGGATCGCCGCGATGTTCGGTCTCCGTCGCATCCGGTTCTTCGAACGCGCGCACAGTTGCCGGCGCTGACAGTCGCGCACCGCGAAATCCGATAGCAGTCGTACCCAGGTTTTTTTGGAGAACCGGCATGTGCACGCTCCCGCGATCGGCGATCGGCTTTGGCTCGTGCTGCCTTCTGGCAACGCTGTGCGCGGCCGCGTCGGCAGCGCAGTTCCGCCGAGGACCCGACCTCGTCGCGGCGCACGCCGGCCAGACCGCGGCGCTGTTGAACGACGGCCGCGTGATGCTCGCCGGCAGCGCGAACGCCGGCGCGGCGCAGGCGGTGGATCTGTACGACCCCGCGCGCAACCGCTGGCAGGCCGGGCCCGCGCTCGCGCAGCCGGAAGCCGGCGCGTCGCTGACGACGCTGCCGAACGGCAAGGTGCTGCTGGTCGGGCAGGCGCGGCAGGTGTTCGACCCGGCAGCCGACACCTGGGCGACGGTGACGCCGGGGACGACGATTCCGCTGCGCCGGCATACGGCGACACTGCTCGCGACGGGCAAGGTGCTGGTTGCCGGCGGCGAACGGCAGTTCGGCGGCGAGACGTTCGGCCTGGAACTGTACGACCCGATCGCCGACAGCTGGTCGCACTGGGGCCATCTCGACTACGAACGGCAGCGGCATGCCGCGGTGCAGCTCGCGTCGGGCAAGGTACTGTTCGCCGGCGGACGCCGCAGCGGGGCGACGATGTCCAATGTGGAATTGTACGACCTGCAATTCGGCACCATCGATTCGAGCGGCGGCATGCTGGCGGCACGCAGCGGCCTCACGCTGACGCTGCTGCCGAACGGCAAGGTGCTCGCGGCCGGCGGCGACGACGGCGGCGCGAGCCTCGCGAGCTGCGAAATCTACGACCCCGCGACCGGCGGCTGGCAGTTCGCGGCGCCGATGAATGCGCCGCGCACCGGCCACGCGGCGACGTTGCTGCCCGACGGCCGCGTGCTCGTCACCGGCGGCGAATCGGCGCCGGGCACGGCGGTGCCGATGGCGGAAATCTACGATCCGGCCGGCAACGGCTGGATCCAGGCCGGCAATCTCGCCGTGACGCGGGCCGGTCATTCGGCGGTGCTGCTGGGCAGCGGTTCGGTGATGCTCGCGGGCGGCACGGGCGATGCGTCGGCGTCGACGAGTTCGGAATGGTTCGATCCCGCGACGGCGACCGGCGTGTTCGACCGGCTGCTGCCGAACCTGCGCGCCGGCGCGACGGCGAGCTGGCTGCCGCCGGGCAAGGTGCTGGTCGTCGGCGGCGGTTTCAACGCGGGTTTCGACACGTTCGCCGAGGTGTTCGACCTCGCCGCGGCGACATGGTCGAACATCGACCTCGCGGCGGGGCGCAGAAATCACACGCAGACGGTGCTGCGCAACGGCCGCGTGCTGCTCGCCGGCGGGCTCTTCTCCGGCACGCCGATCCCGTCTGCCGAGATGGTGAACGGCACGATGATGACGTCCACTGCCGTCGCGTCGATGTCCACGCCGCGCTTTATGCACACTGCGACATTGTTTCCAGACGGCGCGACGCTCGTGACCGGCGGCTATACGACCGGCAGCGTGGCGGTCGCGACGACGGAGCTGTACCGCCCGGGACTTGACACCTGGACGCCGCGCGCGCCGATGGGCGCGCCGCGCGCCGAACACATGGCGACGCTGCTCGACGACGGGCGCATTCTCGTCAGCGGCGGTCGCGATGCCGGCGGGCACGCGCTCGACAGCGCGCAGATCTACGATCCGTCGGCCGACCGCTGGACGACGCTCGCCGCGCCCGGCGTCGGGCGCTACGCCGCGACGGCGACGCTGCTGCGCAACGGATCGGTGCTGGTCGCGGGCGGTCTCGGCGACGGCGGGGCGCCGCTTGCGCGCGCCGATGTCTTCGATCCGCGACAGAACGCCTGGCGCCGCGCGCCGGACATGGCGCAGCCGCGCGAGAAGTACACGGCGACGCTGCTGCCGTCGGGCCAGGTGATGGTCGCCGGCGGCAGTACCGGCGCGAACGACGCGCTGCGCAGCGTGGAAATCTATACGCCGGAAGTCGACCGGTGGACGCAGACGTCGGATCTCGTGTTCCCGCGCCATTCGCACTCGGCGGTGCTGCTGCCGTCGGGCCGCATCCTCGTCGTCTACGGCTATGCCTCGAGCTGGACGCCGTACGCGGAGTACTACGATCCGGGCTTCGCGCCGGATCCCGCGCGCCAGCCGCAGCTGCATTCGGCCGATCTCCTGAGCGACGGCCACGGCACCTTGCGCGCGAGCGGCAGCGGCTTTCGTCCGCTCTTCGGCGGCAACGGCGGCGGCGCGGGCGCGGCGGGCAATTTTCCGTTGTTGCAAGTGCAGCGCATCGACAACGGCCAGATGCGGTTCGTGCGCGCCGACGCCGCGATGCCGTTCAGCGGCACGCAGTTCAACGGCAGGCCGCTCGAACTCGCCGATTTCCCGGCCGGGCCGGTGCAGGTGCGCGCGTGGGTCAACGGCATTCCGAGCTCGGCGGTGAACGCGACCGTAGCGAGCGTGCCGGCGGCGACGATGGCGCCGACGGCGACCGGCGGCGTGTTGCGCGCCGCGGTGACTTTCGCGGCGCCGGCCGACGACGGCGGTGCGGCCGTCACCGGCTATCGCGTGACGGCCGTACCCGGCGGCGCGCAGCAGAGTTGCCTCGCGCCTTGCGGCAATGTGGAGTTCGCTGCGTTGACGCCAGGCAGCTATGCGTTCACGGCGAGCGCGGTGAACGCCGTCGGCACGGTGGT
>CAMLSI010000097.1 GCA_946482585.1 uncultured Lysobacteraceae bacterium | reverse complement strand
TCCATCAGCTTGCCGAAGAAGTAGTGGTTGCGCAGCGGCGTCGTCGCTTCGCAGGCGGGGCAGGCGTGCGGCGTACAGGACGGATGGTTGCAGGAAGGCATGATCATGTCCTCACAGAATCGTTTGCATGCCCAGCCGGGCGTTGCCGGCGCGGTAGGCGGGGCCGTGGTCCTCGCGGCCGCCGAGCACGGTCGCGCGGCCGAGCGCGTCGAGATCGAGCGCGGTCGCGCGCGTGCGCACGCCGATGACCGCGTCGAGCCCGAGCGCCGACTGCACGCCGATGCGAAAACGCGGCTCGACCTTGATCAGCTTCACCGCGACGTGTGCCGGCGTCTCGGCGGCGATCAGTCGGTCGAGCGCGCCGGCCGCGGCCGGCGTACGCACGCGCGCCGCCGGCACGAAGATGGACAGGCGGTGTGCGTAGGTGTGGAAAATGTCGCGCTCGGGATCGAGGCTCGTGTCCAGCGCCGTGACGCCGAGCTGCGCGCCGCCGGTGTCGCCGGAGGCCGGGTCCGACAGGCGGCTGCGGCCGGTGATGCGCTCGCCCCACAGCAACGCCTTGTCCGACAGGCGCGCGTGTCCGAGCAGCATCGCGCGGCGCCACTGGTACAGCTCGAGCACGAGGCGCGGCGCGCGCCATGCCGGCCGTGCGTGCGCGACACAGGGTTCGCACGCGGCGCGGGTGGGCGCGTAGTCGCTCCATCGTTCGAGGCCGAGGAACAGGTACAGCGTTTCGCGGATCGCCGCGACGGTGCCGCGGCGCGGGAACACGCGCGCGAAACCCTTGAGGAATCGGCGCCGGCGGGCTTCGGGCCAGCTCTGTTCGAGCGTGACGCCGACCCAGTCCGCGAGGAACCGGAGGAAGTCGCAGCGGCGGTCGCCGGTCGGCGCCGACAGCGGATCGAACCATGCAGCCTGGTCGTCGATCACACTTTCGATCGCGCGGAACTCGCGGTCGAACACGGCGAGCCAGCGGTCGAGGAACTCCGCGGCGATCGGATCGGCACCGAACACTTGCGGCAGGTAGCGGCGCAGGCTGATGCGCGGGAAGTCGATCTCGACGGCGGCGATGCGCGGCGTCTCGCTGCCGGTGCCGCGCAGCGCGAAGCGCAGATACAGGTAGCGGCCGCGCGGGCAGCGCAGCATCCAGTCGCGGCTTGCGCGCGCCGGCGTTTCGCGCGGCGCGGTGCGCCACGAGCCGATCGCGGTCCAGTCCTCGGGCGTCAGCGACGCGAGCACGTCCGGCGCGACGACTTGCTCGGCGGTCAGCGCGCAGATCTCGATCGTGGCGCCGGGGGGCACGCTCGCGCACACGTCGACGCGGTCCCACGTGCAGTGCGCGATCTCGCTGTCGAGCGGCGCGCTCGTCCACGTGCCTTCGAGCACGTACGTTTCGGCGGCGTCGGGCGGCGGCGCGGCGATCGGGTCGCCGTGCACGTCGACGACGGCGCTCGCGCCGCCGGCGCAGCAGTGCGACAGATCGGCCGAACCGTCGGCGCGTATGACGACGGGCAGCCGCGTGAAACGCGCGGCGATTTCGGCCGGCCGCAGGTACGTGGCGATGATGTTTCCCGTCGCGAGGTCGACCTGCGCGACGGTGCTTTCGCCGTCGCGACGCACGTAGACGTTGCCGGACGCATCGACCGCGAGCGAACGCACGGCGCCGAGCCCGCCGACGAAATGGCGGTGCGCGCCGCGCGCGGCGAGCACGTGCAGGCCGCCGTTCGCCGGATCGGCGATCACGATGCGCCGGCCGGTCGCGACCGCATCGACCGGAGTCCACGGCTGCGCGAGCGGTGGCGACGGGGGCGATGTCCACACGGCGCGGACGGCGCCCGATTGCGGATGCAGCACGATCACGCGTTGTCCGGCGGGATCACAGACGAGCAGTTGGTCGCATGCGAGCGCGATGCCGCCGGCCTGCGCCGGCACGCGCGGATCGCCGACGCGGATGCAGGGCCACGGTTCGAAGCGACAGCCGCATTCGTCCCAGCGGCGCAGCCGACCGCTCGCTGCGTCGAGCAGCGCGAAGCGGCCGTCGCCGAGCGGCGCGAGGTGGTCGGGCCAGACTAGACCGCCGAAACTGCCGCTCGCCTCGGCGAGCAGGCGCCCGCTGCCGGGCGCCGCGACGAGCCGCAGCGCGCCGTCGTCGTGCGCTGCTTCGACGCCGCTGATCAGGCCGGGCTCGACCGCCGTATGCCAGCCGGCACGCCGGTCGAGCCGCAGCCGCAGCGGATCGTGCGGCGGTTGCGGCGGCCGGGGCAGGAACGCGGCGTTCACGTGCGCGCCTCGTACGCGACGCTGATCGCGTGTGCGCCGCCGACGAGCAGTGCGTTCGCCGGTATCGCACCGTCGCGGCACGGATCGACCGCGCGGCCGTCGAGGGTGAACGTCGCGCTCTCGACGCGGCGCACGCCATCGACCATCAGGCGCTGCAGCAGCACGGAGAAATACACCGGGCCGCCGAACGGCCAGCCGGAGCCGGGCGCGTCGGGGCCGCTGTCGTCTCCGCCGTCGATCGCGTGGAACCAGCGCTGCAGCGACGCCTGCGCGCGCGTGCGCACCTGCGCGAGATCGGCGTCGTCGCGGCACACCAGCGTCGCGGTGACGACGATCGCGACGTAGCGGGGCGCGATCACGTACAACTCCGTCGTCGCGAGACGGCGCGTGTCGAGATAGCGGCAGACCTGGCGCAGCGTGCCGTCGGTCGGCATCGGCGCGAGGTCGGCCTCGTCGCGCGGCAGCGGCACGACGATGACGCTGACGACGCCGGGCACCTCGATGCCCGCGAACAGCGGATGATGCAGCGGCAGCGCCTTCGCGCGCGCGATGCCGCCCGCGGCGATCGCGTGCAGCTCGAAGTCGCCGACGGTGACGGCGCGCTCGTTGCTCTTGAGCGATGCCGCGGCGCGGCGCGTCACCGCATCGAACGATTCTTCGTCCGAGCCGCCGAATGCCGGGAACGGATTGCGCACGCGGCCGGCGTCGACGCCGGCGATGCCGCCGCGCAGCGTGTCGATCGCATTCGCGCCGACGTTGCCGGCCGCACCGCCGCCGAAGCGGTAACGCCGCGCGACGATGTTCGACGGCCGCGCCGGGTTCGCGACCGGAATGCGGCCCTGGCGGCCGTTGCCGAAGCGGACTTCGCCGGTCGTGCGGTTCAGGACGTAGACGATGTCGTCGGGTCCGGACGCGTAGAAATCGGCGGCCTCGTTCCAGGCGACGAAGCCTTCGCCTTCGTCGACTTCGAGGACGAGGGTACCGTCGACGACCGGAGCATTCGCGACCGCGAACACCTGGTCCGGGCGGCCGTTGCTGCGGCCGAGGATTTCCGCGTCGACGCTTTGCGCCTGCCGCACCGTCGCGGTGTTCGTGCGCACGGCCAGGACTTCGGGCGCGGTCTGATACGCACCGTCGACGAGACGCGCGCGCAGCCAGTAGCGCGGTGCCGCGATCTTGCCGCGCACGGTCTTGACGAACGCGTTCGCCGGGGGCGCCGAGAGCACGACGTGGCCGCTGCGGCTGAACGCCGCGGTGTCGTCGCGCTGCGCGTCGAGCGCGCGCCAGTCCTTGCCGTCCCAGAATTCCCATTGCAGCGTCACGGGCGGCGGCGGCGTGTCGCCGGCGCGCGCCACGAGCGGCCCGCGCGCGGCGCGCGTCTGGATCCAGATCATGAGATCGATCGCGACGGCCGGGAACGCGAACGCGCTGTCGAACCCGAGCATGAGCGCCGCGCCCGGGCGCGGGTTCGAGCCGAACGGCCGGAAGCCGACATCGGTCGCGGCGTTCGCGGCGCTCGCGTCGAGCACTTCGAAGCCGGTGTCGATCTGCACCGCGTCGAGCTGCGCGGCAAGGAGGATCAGCGAGCGCTCGGTCTCGAATACGACCGGCGCGTCCGTGCCGGCGGGCTGCGCCGACAGCTGGGTGCGCGACGGCACGATCGTGTAGCCGGCTGCGAACGTCGGCAGCATGGGCAACACGACTTCGGCTGTCGCCGGCGCGGCCGGCGTCAGTTCGATGCCGACGAGCTCGAGGAACTTCAGGTAGTTGAGCTTGGGCACTTTGCCCAGCCGGTACGTCAGGAGTTCGGTCATCCAGCCGAACAGCTCGACGATGGCCATGCCGGGCTCGTTCTCGTTGAGGTCGGTCCACTCCGGCGTGTAGCGCGGGATGCGGGTGCGCGCCTCGGCGACGAGATCGGCGTAGCGTCGGTCGTCGATGACCGGGTACTGATCGCGCAGAGCCATGGTCAGGCGGCCTCCGTGATGTAGAACGGGTAGACGAGGTTGCCCATCGCGTTGTTCGCACGGATGCGGTAGTCAACGCGCAGCAGCAACAGGCTCGGTTCGGCCGCGTCGGTCTGCGCCGCGACATTGAGGACGTCGATGCGCGTCTCGTGCGCGACGAGCGCGCGCCGCACGGCGTCGACCGCGCGAGTGCGCGTCGCGCTGTTGTTCGGTGCGAACAGGAGGTCGTGGATCGCACAGCCGAACTGCGGCTGCATCAGCCGTTCGCCGCGGCGCGTGCCGAGGATGATGAAAATCGATTCCTCGATGCGCTGCTCTTCGCGCGACGTCGCGAGCGTGCCGCGCGGCGTCGTCTGCAGCGGGAACTTGAGGCCGGAGCCGAGGAAGGCGCGTGTCGGGTTCATCCGTTGCAGCCTCCGAGCGCATCGGCGACGAGCTGCAGCGTCTTGACCAACTGATCGAGGGTGTCGATCGTCGATTTCAGGCTGGCGAGGTCTTCGGGCGATCCGAGCGCCGGCGTCGTGATCGGGTCGACGCCGGCGAGGCCGAACAGCGGTTCGGCCAGCGCGAGCAGCATCAGCACCGGTTCGACGCCGACCATCATTCCCTGCGCCGACGCCGCCGCATTCTTCTGCGCGCATTCGAGCGTCGCGAGCAGTTCGGTGTTGCCGGCGCTCTGCGCCGAGGTGATCTGCAGCGAGAGCCCGCTCATCACTGCGAGCGTGCTCTTCAAACCGCCGATCACGCAGCGCAGCAGTTTGATCATGAGGCACAGCAGGTCGCGGATGAACGCGGGAATCGCGCCGAAGAAATCCGTGATGCACTTGATCAGCGGCGGCACGGCTTCGCCGAGCTTCTTCGCGGCCTCGGGGATCTTGACCGGATCGGCGTCCTTGAGCGCCGTGACGAGTTCGATCAGCGGTTGCAGAACCTTGAGGATTTTCAACAGACAGTCGAGATTCGCGAGGAACGGAGCGAGCTGCAGCACGAGCGAGAACGACAGCGAGCAGTCGTCCGGAATCTGCTTGGTGACGTCGGCGATGCCGCTGAACTTCGGGCCGCTCGGCAGCGTGATCTTGACCTTGCCCGGCGTCGGCAGCACGAGGCAGACCGGCTTCTTGAGCACTTCCTGCAGCGCGTCGGGCAGGGCGATGTCGATGTTCGGCACGGTGGGGCCCTCAGATCGGCGGCCCGACCGGACGTACCGGCCGACCCATGATGTTGACGGCGGCCGCGAGGATGCGCAGCTCGCCGACGGCCTGGATCGTCAGCGTGCCGTTCGTCATCACGATGCGGTTGCCGTGCGCGTCTTCGACGATCAGCGCGCCCTTGTTGCCGGCGACTTCGGTCGAATCGACGAAGCGGATCGTGTGGCCGTTCTTCGACCGGATCATGCGCTGGCGCTCGTCGGGCGACGGCGGCGTCTGCTGCGGGTTCCACAGGAATCCGATGACGTAGGGGTGATCCCACATACCCTGGTCGAACGCGATCGCGACCTCGTCGTCGATCTCGGGCATGAAGAAGGCGCCGCGGCCGCCGCCGGCCATCGGTGAGATCACCGGTATCCAGCGCTCTTCGGTGCCGGACATCCAGGGATAGCTGACCTGGATGCGGCCGAGCTGCTCGGGATCCTTGACCTCGACGACCTTGCCGATGACGAGGCCCTGCGAGCGTTCGCGATCGGTCATGGCGTGCTCCCGCGTCGTTGGGATGCGTGGTGCGTCATCAGGTGAGCCTCTCGCCGGTGTCGGGGTCTTCGCGCCGTGCGGTGAAACGTGTGACGTAGCCGGAGTTGTTGAGCGTGTGCGTGGTCTCGGTGACGAAGTACTCGCCCGAGAGCCGCGCGCCGATGCCGCCGAGCCGGATGCGCGAGCCGGCGCGCAGGTAGGGCAGGCCGACGACGCTGCCCGTCGCCTTGACGAGCTCCTGCGCATTGCCGCGCAGGATCGAGCGCGCAGCGGCCTTCGCCTCGGCCTTCGTGAAGACCGGCCGCGTGACGACGCGCTCTTCGCGCGGGTCGCACTGCATGACGATCTCGGCGAGGCTCGGATTGAGCTTGCGCAGTTCCTTGTCGTTCCAGTCGACGCTTTCTTCGATCGCTTTCTGCGCCGCGCGGTCCCAGCCGCGTACGGTGACCTTCTTGACCTGGTTCGCCGTCGTCAGCGTGACCTTGACGTCGATCAGGCCGCGGCCGAAGTCGAGCCGGTACGGCGCCGGGCCGCCGGCAGTCGAACGCCCGAAGAACAGATACTCCTCGAACGCATCGCCTTTCGGGCGGCGGCGCACTTCGACGACGTAGCCGCGCACGCGTGCGCGCCGCCACAGGAAGTCGATGTCGCATTCGTTCTTCTGGCCGACGAACGTGATCTGCGGTTCTTCGGCGTTCGGGTCGACCTCGATCCGCATCGGAATGCGCCGCGCGTCCTGGCCGGAGTTCTTCCATTCCGAGTCGACGAGGCCGTCGAAGCTTTTCGCGATCTTGCTGTCGGTCGTCTCGTGCCACTTGCCGTCGTACTTCTTCCGGCGCAGGCGGTGCAGCATGTTGAGTCCGCGCACCGCGAGCGTATGCGGACCGCCCGACGTGAAGTTCGGCTCCATCGTCGTGAAATTGCCGGTCATCATGTCGGTGAGCTCGCCGCTGTAGCCGAGCCGCAGCGTCACTTTCTTCTGGCACGGCTCGAAGATCGTCTGCAGCGCCTTGACCGTCGCGTCGTCGTCGCGGCCGTCGCCTTCGGAGCCGACGTACTTGAAACGCCGGCGGTGCGCGTCCCAGTTCGCGACGACGAGCTCGAAGCCGTCGATCTGCTCGACGTTGTCCTTGTACGTGAGCTCGACGATGTCGCGCAGTACATCGTTCGGCGGCGCGACGCCGTCGATCAGCAGCTCGAAGCGCGGCACGCGGAAACCGCGCGCGCGGCCCGACGATTCGTCGGTGAGCGTGGCGTAGGTGGGCTCGGCGTCGGACATGGCGTCAGCGCTGCGCGGGAATCAGGAGGATCGCGCCCGGCGTCAGGCGGCGCGGATCGTCGATGCCGTTCGCCTCGGCGATCGGCCGCCACAGGCCCGGACGTTCGTAGTAGCGCGCGGCGATCGCGCTGAGTGTTTCGCCGGCCGCGAGCACGTGCGCGTGTGTGCGATCGGGCGACGACAGATTGAGCTCGTTGAACTGCTGCTCGATCGGCCGCCACTCACGCAGCACCAGCGTGACGGTCGCGCGCAGCGGTACGCCTTCCGGGCTGAACATCGTGAATTTCTGCCGCACGCTCTCGGCCATGCCGGTGAAGCTCGTGCGCCGCTGGTTGCCCCACTGTTCGCCGAGACGGTTGCCGGGAAACTCGTCGTGCCAGGAGAACGTGACCACGGGCGGCGCGTGCAGCGTCGGAATGATCTTGACGAGCTGGAAGAACTTGTCCGTCTCCGCGGTGACGGAGCGCGCGTTCGCGCCGATGCCGTCCTCGGTCGTGTCGCAGAACAGCTCGAGCGTCAGCCGCTCGGCCTGGCCGCGCACGAACTGCTGGATCGGTGCGTCGAGACCGGGGATGTTGATTTCGGCGAGCTGCGTGTTCTTCTCGAACGAAAGTTCGGTCGGGTTGAACTGCACCTCGACGATATCGAAGTCGTTCTCGCCGACCTCGATCCACAGCTGACCCTTGACCGGAATGCTCATCGCGCGCCTCCGTCCAGCTTGTCGGCGTAGCCGTTGTCGATCGCGCGTTCGCCGGCCACGCGGCGCTCGTGCTCGATCATGTCGCGCACCGCCGGCAGCACGGCGTCGATCAGCTGACGCACCGCGTCGGCCGACATCGCGCTGCCGCCGTCGACGGCATGCAGCCGGCTGACCACTTCATCGACGATGATCTGCGTGCTCAAAAGAGGTCTCCGATCGCATCGACGACGCCGCCGACCGCGGCCGCGAGGCCGGATGCGCCGTCGAGCAGGTACAGGCCTTCGTGCGCGATCGTGATCGACTCGATCGCGACCGCGTTCTGCTGCGCGTTGAACGTGGGCGCACTGAACTTCACCGGCAGTCCGCGCCGGAAGCCCCATGCCGTGTGCGGACGGTGCCGCGCGTCGAGCAGCGTGATCACGCCGTCCTTGCGCAGCACGACGCCCTGGCTCACGTTGTAGAACCAGTGGAACAGGTCGTGATTCACGGCCGCGCCCCGGCGCAGCGTGATCTCGCCGTATTTGTGGCGCTTCGGGAACAGGAGCACCGTGCCGTTGTTGCCGCCTTCCTCGTATTTCTCGACGTCGAGCGTCGCTTCGAGACCGCTGCATTCATTGAAGCCCGCGAGCGGATTGGCGACGACCGGGGACAACGCGATCGACGTGACGGCGCCGGCGGAGGTCGCCTGCGCATCGATCAGGCTGACCTGGAAGTTGTACGCGAGCAGCGGGTCGAGGCGGGCGCCGATGCTCATGACGCCACCACTGCCGCGTCGTCGAGCGCGACCGTCAGCGTGTTGCGCTCGCGGCCGACACGCAGGACGATGAATTCGCACGGCGCGGCCGGCGCGAAGCCGACGCGCGCGATCAGGCGGCCTGCGTCGCGATCGGCCGTCGTCGTCGTGTCGTCGTCGCAGCGCACGAAGAACGACGTGTCGGCCGTCGCGCCCGCGAACGCGCCGCGTGCGTGGAATCCGCCGAGGATTCCGCGCAGCGTCGTCGTGACGCGATGCCGCGTCGCCGCGTCGTTCGGTTCGAACACGACCGGGCGCAGCGACAGGTCGATCGCCTTCTTCAGCGTCAGCATCAGCCGCACGACACTGATGTGCCGCCACTGCGGATCGAACGACAGCGTCCGCGCGCCGCCGATCAGGCACGGGCGGCCGAACTCGCCGCGCACGGCGTTGATCGACGCATCGTTGAACTCGCCGTGGTCCGCGTCGTCGAGCTCGCGCACGGTCGCGACGACGCCGTTGAGCGCGACGTTGCCGGGCGCGCGGAACACGCCGTGTGCGCGGTCGGTCGCGGCGATCGCGCCGAGCACGTGGCCGCACGGAGGAATGCTGCGCACGCCGGTCGTGCGCGGGTCCAGCACCGCGATCCACGGCGCGTACAGCGCGCCGCAGCGCTGGTCGTAGCGTTCGCGCCAGGCGATGGCGGCCTGCCGCGACTGCGACGGCTGCGTCGCGAGCGACTGCGGCAGCGCCAGCACGGCGAAGCGGTCGCCGAGGCGTTCGCAGTGATCGAGCAGCGCCGACTGCAGGCGCGCGATCGTCTCGTCGTCGAACGCCGGCGGCAGTTCGATGGCAGCCGGCGGTACGAACGGTGCGACGGGTTCCGGCGGCGCGGGACACGCGCGGCACGGATCGGGGCGCGGCACCGCGACCGGCGCGTATTCGGGGTCGGGTTCCGGCCGGATCAGCACGTCGGGCATCGCCAGCAGCGCGATCTCGTCGATGCCGGCGAGCGCTTCGAGGCCGCGAAGCTTCGCGGCGCGTGCGATGTCGCTGTCGTGCGGCGACGCCGGTTCGCCGACGAAGTCGGACGGCGCCAGCAGCGCGAGGCCGTCGCGGCCGCCGGCGAGCGGCATCGCTCGCGCGAGCGGCACCGCGAGCGGCAGCGGCGCGTTGCCGCTCGCGAGTCCGTCGGGCGGTTCGGCGACGACGAGCTCCGGTGCGCGCGGTACCCCGTTCGCGCGGCGCGTGTCGTAGTCGACCGGTGCAAGCACGCGGCCGATGTAGCGCGGATGGTCGGGCACGAGATGCAGATCGGCGTACGCGGCCGCGACGCGGCCCGACGCACGCACCGTCAGGGCGTATGCGAGGCGCGTGATGCGCAGCGGTTGCGCGGCGGCGAAGCCGGACAGCGGACTGTCCCATGCGCCGCGCCGTTCGGGACGGTCGTGGACCCAGTACAGCCGCCGCGCGCGCGCATCGACGTCGACGATCACGCGCGTCGCGGTGACCGCGCCCTGTTCGATCGCGACGAGATCGCCGGCGGCGAAGCCGGTCGTGTCGTCGACGCGGGAGTACTGCGTCGTGTCCGCTGTCGCGGCGACGGCGACGCGGCGGCCCGATGCCGACCATTCGACGGTCAGTGCGTTGCCCCACGTGCCGGCGGAATTCGCGCGCAGCACGAGCGGGACGTCGCCGTTCGCGTCGAGCAGCGGTGTCGACGCTGCCTGCGCGCCGTGCGCCGGGTCGTTGCTCGCGACGCGCACGCACCAGCAGCGCCGGCCGCCGTTCTCGAAGAAGCCGCGCACGGCGTAGGCGAGATAGCCGGCGCCGGTACATGCGCCGAACTGCGCCACGAACTGGCGCATCGATTCGACCGGCACCGGCGTGTCGCGCGGCCCGCGCTCGGCGATGCCGACGAAGCCGGCGACGTCGGTGCGCAGCAGCGCGCCTTCGCCGCGCGACGCGTCGGTCCGTTCGACGTAGACACCGGGCCGGTTCGGGCGCATCACGCGGTCTCGAGCTCGAAGGTCAGCGCTTCGTGGCAGATCTCCATCGCCTCGATCGCGACTTCGTTGCCGCTCGCGTTGAGCGACGGCCCTTCGATCTTGTTGATCCAGCCGTTCTCGAAGTTCCAGCGCATGACGTCGCGATGCGCTTCGTTCATCAGCACGATGCTGCCGTTGCGGCGGTCGTTCTCGCCGTTCGCGATGCGCTGGTACCAGCGCCACAGCGTGTCGTCCTGCACGTAGCCGCGCTTGCAGCTGAGCATCGCGTACTTGCGCAGCGCGGGCAGCTTGCGCACCGAGTTCTTCAGGTCGGTGCCTTCGCGGTAGTCGACCGGATCGCCTTCGGCGGTCAGGCCGCCGACTTCACTGAACGCGGCGACGGGAAGGCCGTCGATTTCGACGCGGAAATTGAATCCTCGGAACGGGTCGATGCGGATGTCGGTGGGCATGTGCGTCTCCTGTCGTTATGCGGCATCCGCGGTCCACAGACCGATGCGGACGATGACGAATTCGGCGGGCTTGACCGGCGCGATGCCGATCACGCAGACGAGACGTCCGTTGTCGATGTCGTCGCGCGTCATCGTCGTGCGGTCGCACTTGACGAAGAACGCCTGCTCCGCCGTCGTGCCTTCGAGCGCGCCGTTGCGCCACACGGTGGTCAGGAAGTTCGCGACGCTGCGGCGCACGCGCGCCCACAGGGGATCGGCGTTCGGCTCGAACACGACCCACTGCAGGCCGCGGTCGATCGAGTCCTCGAGGAAGATCAGCAGCCGACGCACGTTGACGTACTTGTAGTCGTTGTCGCTGGTGATGCAGCGCGCACCCCAGACACGGATGCCGCGGTTGTTGGGGCGGAAGTCGCGAATCACGTTGACGTGCACGGGGTAGGGATTGAGGATGTCCTGCTCGCCCTTGGTGAAGTAGCGCGTGAGACCGGTCAGGCCGCGCAGCGCTTCGTTCGCCGGCGCCTTGTGAACGCCGCGCTCGTTGTCGACGCGCGCGTAGACGCCGAGCACGTGGCCGGACGGCGGCACCGGGTACTGCCGGATGTTCGCGAGGTTCGTCGGGAACGGATCCGGGATCGTCAGCCACGGGTGATACAGCGCGGCGTACTTCGTGTCGTAGAGCTGGCGCTGGTTCTGTACGTCGGCGAGCGTGTCGTTGTCGGGCGGCGGCCCGTCGATCACGGCGAAGCGGTAGCGCATTTCCTCGCAGTGGTCGATCAGTGCCTGCTGCACGCGCACCGTGGTCTGTCCCGGCGCCGCGACGAGCGCGACGGTCTGCAGGTTCTTCAGCGTGTAGATGCCGCGGCGGTCGGCCGGCTCGTTGCTGTCGATGCCGACGTACATCGCGTCGCCCATCAGGTTCGCATTGTCCACACCGCCGCCGAACGGATGGCGCGCGGGCCGCACGAGGCCCGAAGGCAGTGTGTCCGTCAACGCTTCGGGTCCGAGACGGATCGCCTCGCGCGCGGCCGGCGCGGCGAGATCGCGCACGCGCACGTAGTTCGACGCGCCTTCGGAGCGGCGGTCCCAGCGGCGCACCGGCGTGCCCGCGTCGTCGTTGTCGGCGCCGATCGCGAATGTCGTGCCGAGCACGCGTTCGACATAGCGGCTGTGGCGCGGGTCCATCGAGAGGTTGCGGAACGATTCGCCGTCGATGACGTTGTCGTCGCGCGACGGCACGGCCGGGTCGGGCCGCTGACGCAGCAGGACGTCGAGCGAGAATTCGCGCGAGCGCAGGCGCAGCCGGCGGCCGGCCATCTGCGCGGCGGCATGCGCCGCCATGTGCGCGAGCGTGATGCCGGGCAGATCGAACAGGCAGGTGCGCGACGTGCGGTCGATCGCGCGAACTTTGAGCAGCGGCAGCGCCGTCGGCGCGCCGTCCGGGTCGAGCACTTCGATGACGGTGCCGGGCTCGATGCCGGTCAGCGTCGTCAGCTGCATCGACGAGAACAGGCCCGGTCCCGGCGGCGGGTTGGCCGTCAGGACTTCGGTGTTGCTCGCGAGTCCCTGCGCTTCGTGGCGGCACGAGATCCACAGGCGGTTGCCCCATGCGCCGGGGTCGAGCGCGCGTACGTCGAACAACGGCGTGCGTTCCACCAGCGCGCTGCCGGCGCCGTGGCCGAAGTCGAGCGCCGCATCGAGCACGATCTCGCGCGGCGCGGCGGCGGCGGGCGCCGCGGAAATCCGATGCAGCACGCTGCTGCCGTCCGGCAGCGCGAGCTGCACGACATTGCCCGCCGCA
>CAMLSI010000096.1 GCA_946482585.1 uncultured Lysobacteraceae bacterium | reverse complement strand
TAGGGCGCTTTCCTCGCGGCTCTAGCGATTCTCTGTGCAGTGCGACATGCGGCGCGGGCGGCTCGTCGGCCGCCTCGACGCGAAGGCGCATCGCCGGGAAGGCCGGTTCGAGGTCAAGGCACTGTTTCTCGAGGATGGCGTCGTTGCCGACGAAGCGCTGGCGGCCGATCTCGCGGCCGCGATTCGCCGCTGCGCGGTTTGGCACGAAACGCCGCACGTGACGCTCGGGCGCAGCGAGCCGCGTGCTTTCGCCACGCCATTGCGGCGCGCGCTACGCGGGCTCGACCAGCAAGCGTAGGTCGGCGACGAAGCGACGATAGGCCTCGTCGCGCTCGTCTGCATCGCGCAGGCGCAACAGATACGACGGATGCACGGTCGCGAACGCACGCACGCCGTTGTCGAGTTCGCGCCAGGCGCCGCGTTCCTGGAGCAGGCGGAAATGGCGCCCGAAGATCGCCTGCGCCGCCATCGCGCCGAGGCAGACGATGCGAGCGGGCTTCACGCGCGCGAGTTCGGCGTCGAGCCAGAAACGACAGGCGGCCTGTTCGGCGGCATTGGCGCGCGCATGCAGTCGCCGCTTGCCGCGCAGCCGGAACTTGAAGTGCTTGACGACATTGGTCAGGTAGACCGACTCCCGTGCGGTGCCGGCCTCGGTGAGCGCTTGCACGAGCAACTGGCCTGCGGGCCCGACGAAGGGCCGGCCGGCGAGATCTTCCCTGTCGCCGGGCTGTTCGCCGATGAGCATGTCACGCGCATGTTCGGGGCCTTCGCCGAACACAGTCTGCGTCGCGGGCTCCCAGAGCGGGCAGGCACGGCAGCGCCGAGCGGCGGCGCGAAGTTGCGCGAGGCCCGACCGGGCGGAAATCGCGGGGTGCGTCGCTGTCGTCGTCGCATCCTCGTCCTTGTGGCGCCAGGCCATGGGCTCCTCCGTTCGCGCTCGGCTGCAGCCATACGGAATTTGTGGACGCCCAGGCAAGCGCTGCCGCGCCGCGCGTTTGCGGGCGATTCATCGTCATCACGAAAATGCGAAGGAGCCGGAAGAACTAGAACAGGTCGAAGCGCAGATCGTGGCGTTCGTTGTCCCAGATCGTCGACACGATCCACCAGCGCGCGCCGTCATTGAACAGCTGGATCGAGTTCGCGCCGCGCTTGAGCAGCGCGCCGCCGTCGGGTTCGCTGCGCGCTTCATAGCGGCTCCAGACGTGAGCGATCTGGCCGAAGCGCTCGACCCGCTGCGCCGTCTCGACTTCGAAGAACGCGTTCTGCGCGAAAAACGGCGTCACGTTCGCGATGTATTCCTCGACGCCGAAGCTCTCGGCGCGTGGCTTTCCGTCGATGTCGATCACGGTACGCAGGCTGCGGGCCTCGGGCCGGTGCAGGGCGCGAAAGCGGTCCCAGTCGCGCGGTGCGCCGGCCGCACCCGAGATGCAGGCGTAGACGGCGCGCACCAGCGTATCGATCCGTTGTGCATCGTGACTGGCAGGTTCGCGCATGGCAGGCTCCGCCGATGGTATCGCGGCAGCCTCGTGCGTACCGCTGCAGGCCTCCAGTGCCGGAAGTCGCGAATGCGTTGTGTCGCGACCGGCGCTGCGCCACCATGCGGCTGCCCGCTCGCCGCCGGAGGATTCGCATGGACCGTGTTTCACGACCGCGTTGGGCTTGGTCGCTCGCGCTGTTGACCTGCCTGGCGCCGGCGCTCGCGCACGACGGCGCGCTGCTGCGCAAGCAGCGTCTTGCCGGAACGGCGCATGTCGGCGACGTGCAGCTCGCGCCGGTGCAGTTCGAATTCCGCTGTCATCCGGCGCCCGACGGGGCGCTCAGCGTCGAGGTCGTGCTAGCCAAGGACGACAAAGCGGGGAACTTCCCGCTCGATCGTTTCGAGGGGCCCGACGGTATCGGCGGCGAGCGCGATCTCGCGGAGTGGAGCGTCGACACGCGCGGCGACGGCCTGCGGGCGCGCGGTGCGATCAACGGCTGGTACGGCGTCGACGGCGACGGCTTCATTTTCGGCCGTTCGCAGGCCAATCGTAAGCCCGATGCGTTCGGCGCCCTCGTGCGCGCGGTGACCGAGGCGGAAGCCAAGCGTCTGCGTCTTTCGGTGGCATCGCCCGACGGCGGCGCGCCGCTGCAGGCGGAGCTGCTGCTCGACGGACATCAGGCCGCGATCCGCGACACCGTGGCCGGCTGCCTGCGCTAGCGGAGCCGAGCGCGGATCAGCGCGTATCGCGCACGCGGCGATAGTCCCAGCGTTCGACGCGCGACTTGCCGCCGATGCGGCCTTCGATGCGCGCGCTGAGCGCATCGGACTCGCGACGCTCGTAGACGATGCGCTGCGGGAAATCGTGCGAAGGGTTTTCGAACGTGATGGCGTCGGCCGCGATGTCGACCGCGCGGAATTCCGTGGCCGGACCGCCACGCGGTTGGGCGATGTAGTACAGCGCGTCGCCGCGTTGCTCGATGCGCACGAACTCGAAGAACGCCGCCTTGCCGCCGTGCGTGCGGCTCATGCCGGTCATGAGTCCCTGCGCCGGCGCGAGCCAGACTTCGTCGGTCACGCGGCTGCCGTCCTCGCTGCGCCAGTGACCGGCCAGCCACTGCGGCAATTCGGCGGCGAGCGCCGCCTGGTCAGCCGCGAACCACATCAGGAAGACACAGGCAGCCAGGCGCATGGCGTACTCCGGGAAATGGCGGCGAGGGTAGCAAATGCCGCAGCGTACGGCTGCCGACGGCGGTGACGGGGCGCGTCTCTCGCCGCGCGGCGCCGAGCGGCGTCGTCGGGCGGAGCAGGTCCGGGACTCACGGCTTTTGACGATGACAAAGCGGACGCGTAGGCTCGCGCGCCGTGCGCATCTCATTCGTACTCGAAGCCGAAGACATCGCGCGTTTTCATGCGGCGCTCGCGCGTGCTGAACGTCTTGCCGATTGCATGGACGAGTGCGAGGTCGTGGAAACCGCGAAGGAAGCCTTGAACACACTGCCGCTCGCGAGCGCGCCGCGCTACGTGCGGCAGCGGCTCGTCTGCGTGCAGCAGATGATCCTCATGCTCGAGGATGAAGCCTGGTGCCTGCCGGCCGACGAGCGCCGCGAAGTGCTGCGCACGCTGATCTATTTCGCCGATCCGGAAGACCTGATCCCCGATGAAGTCGCGGTCATCGGCCTGCTCGACGACGCGATCATGCTCGAACTCCTGCTGCGGCGTCTGCGTCACGTCATCGACGCCTACGTGGATTTCTGCGACTACCGCCGCGAGCTGCAGGCGGACGACACGCTCGACCGCTCGCGCCTGGGTGCGCTGCTCGCACGGCGCCGCGACGCACTGCGCGTGCGCATGCGGCGCCGCATCGCGCGTGTGCAGGCGGTGCGCGGCCTCCCGGCCCCGCATTGATCCGCCCGGGACTTCTTCGCAGCGCAAGGTGACGCGCCGGGCCGCGGCCGTTACCATGCGCGCCTTTTACGTCGCAGGTAGCGCCATGAACGCGGAGAAGAACAAGATCGTCAGCTTCCACTACACCGTGACGGGCGAGGACGGCGAAGTCGTCGACAGTTCGCGCGAACGCGGCGAGCCGCTTTCGGTGCTGCTCGGCCACGGCAACGTCATTCCGGGCCTGGGGAAGGCGCTCGACGGGCGTGCCGCCGGCGACATGTTCACGATCGAGATTCCGGCCGAAGAAGCCTATGGCCAGCGCAATCCGGACGCCAAGCAGCGCGTGCCGAAGAAGTACTTCCAGGGTGCGCAGAAGCTCAAGGCCGGCGACGTCACCGTGCTGAGCCTCAAGGAAGGCGGTCATCGCGTCGTCACCGTCGTGAAGGTCGGCATGACGGCGATCGACGTGGACCTGAATCATCCGCTCGCAGGCCAGAAGCTCACCTTCGACGTCGAACTCACGGGTGTGCGCGAACCGGAGCCGGTGGAACTGCAGCACGGCCACGCTCACGGCAAGGGCGGTCACGAGCATTGAGCCCGACGAGCGGATGGCGGTCGGCAGGCGGGAATCCGTAGCGCGTCGCGGCGTTCGTTACGGTTCCTTTCTGCGGTCTGCGGTCCCTCTTTCATCCTTGGATGTCTGCGTTGCAGGCATCCGGGGCCCGCTTCAGCGGATCAGGCGTTTCGCGCCGACGTAGTGTTGCCGCCAATAATCGCCGTCGAGCGCATCGAGGCGTACCGTGCCGCCGCGGCTCGGCGCATGCACGAAGCGGCCTTCGCCGACATAGATGCCGATGTGGCTGATGCTGCCGCCGTCGCGGAAGAACACGAGATCGCCCGGCGCCAGCCGCGCACGCGACACAGCCGGCGCTTCGAGACGATCGATGTCCGCCGCACTGCGCGGCAAGCGCGCGCCGGCGACATCGTGGAAGATGTAGCCGATCAATCCGCTGCAGTCGAAACCGCTCTCCGGCGTGTTGCCGCCGTAGCGGTAGGGTGTGCCGACGAGACTGATCGCGCGAAACAGGACGTCGTTCGGATTCGCATCGATGCGCGGCACCGCGATCGATGCGCGCGTCGGCGTGCGTGCGCCGCAGGCGCTGAGCAACGCCACGAGCACTAGCAGGGCGCACCAGCACGGCGCAGTCGTCAGCGTCCGCGGCCTTGCCTTCATGGGGTTGCTCCGGGCAGCAGGCGCTCCAGGCCGCTCGCGCTCAGGCGGGGCCACGGGAACAGCGGGCCCGGATCGCGTTTGCGCCGCACGTGCTGTGCGGCGTCATCGCTCGCGGCAACTTCATCCGTGTCGAGGTCTTCGTGGCCGGCGACCCAGCGCAGGCTCGCGTGCTCGGCGCGCAGTTGCTGCAGCAGTGCGAGCAGACCTTCGATCTGCGCCTCGGTATACGGTTCGTCCATGCGCTGATGCCGCGAATCCAGCCAGTCGGGCCAGCGCCCGCGGTTGGCCAGCTCGACGCCGATCGCGCGCTCGTTGTAGCCGCGCGTGTGATGCGCCACGCGCTCGTCGGCGACATAGCGGTAGACGCTGCCGTCGTAGTCGATGTAGTAGTGGCCGCTGTTGCCGGTGCCCGATGCATACCGGGTCTGTTCGCCGTAGCGCCGCGCGGTGGCGAGGTCCGGCAGCTCGGTGCAATGGATCACGACGAGGTCGATGTCGGCGCTGCGTCGCAGCGCGAGGCGTTCCACATAGGGCAGCGGCTGGTCGTGCACGGCGAGATCGGCAGGCATGGCTGCAGTCTGGCATGCGTCGCGACGGCTGCCAACGCGCCGCGTGCTAGCATTCGCGCCCGGTCGCAGGTGCAGGTATGCGAGGTATCCGATGAAAGGTCACGTCATCCTGTCGCACGGCTCCGACAGCGGTCCCGAAGGCACGAAGGTCAAGGCGCTCGCCGCCGTCGCGACGTCCTGCGGCTGGCGCGCGAGCCGCGCCGACTACCGCGATCTCGATGCGCGCGGCATGACCGCCTGCATCGATCCGCGCATCGCGCGACTCAAGCACAAGATGCGTCCCGGCGAGCGCACCTTGCTCGTCGGTTCGAGCATGGGCGCGTTCACGTCGGGACTCGCCTCGCTGGAGATGGAGATCGCCGGACTGTTCCTGATCGCGCTGCCGCTGGAGATTCCCGGCTACGACAAGCCGTTCGATGCGCGCCACGTACCGACGACGATCGTGCACGGCTGGAGCGACGAGATCTGTCCCGCGTCCGAAGCCGTGACCTTCGCTCGACAGCGCCGCGCGACCCTGCTCATGGTCCCCGACACGCATCGTCTCGCCGATCACGTCGAGGTGATCGCCGAGCAGTTCCGCCTGTTCCTTGCCGCGATCGAAGCCGAACCGGATCTCGCCGCGCTCGCCGACATTCCCGAGTGAGCGCGGTGCTCAAGCTGTTCGCCACGTGTCCGAAAGGGCTGGAGTATCTGCTGCGCGACGAACTGGCCGCGCTCGGCGCGACCGACGCGCGTGAGGCGCTGGCCGGCGTACATTTCAGCGGCCCGCTCGACGTCGCCTACCGCGCCTGCCTGTGGTCGCGGCTCGCCAGCCGTATCCTGATGCCGCTCGCGGAATTCGACGCGCCCGACGGGGAGGCGCTCTACGACGGTGTCGCCGCTGTGGATTTCGCCGCGCACCTGGTACCCGGCGGCAGTTTCGCGATCGATGCGGTCGGTGCGACGCGCGGCATCAGCCACAGCCACTACGCCGTGCAGCGCGTCAAAGATGCGCTCGTCGACCAGTTCCGCCAGCGCGTCGGCGCGCGGCCCGACGTCGATACGGAACGTCCCGACGTCCGTCTGAACCTGTTGCTGCGGCGCGAGCGCGGCACGCTGTCGCTGGATCTCTCGGGCGCGCCGCTGCATCAGCGCGGCTGGCGTCGCGGCCATGGCATGGCGTCGCTCAAGGAGAATCTCGCTGCAGCGTTGTTGCTGCGCGCGCAGTGGCCCGCCGTGCACGCGGGAGGCGGTGCACTCGTCGACCCGCTCTGCGGGTCGGGCACACTGCTGATCGAAGCGGCCTGGATGGCCGCCGACGTCGCGCCGGGCTGGAAGCGCGACTACTACGGCGTGACCGGATGGCTCGGCCACGATGCCGCGACCTGGCAGCGGCTGCGCGACGACGTCGATGAGCGCGCACAGCGCGGACTGTCGGCGCTCGCGCCGAAATTCTTCGGCTTCGATGACGATGCGCGCGCGCTCGAGGATGCCAAGCACAATGCACAGCAGGCCGGGGTCGCGGGCTTCCTGCACCTCGCGCGTCGTCCGCTCGCGCATCTGCAGCGTCCGCAGGGCTGCGACGCGGGCGGACTCGTGATCACGAATCCGCCGTATGGTCAGCGTATCGGCGATCGCGATGCCCTGCAGCCGCTGTATCGACAGCTCGGCGACAAGCTGCGCGACGAATTTTCGGGCTGGCGCGCGAGCGTCATCACCTCCGACGCGGACCTCGGCCATGCGATCGGATTGCGCGCGGTCAAGCGCTATGCGGTCTATAACGGCGCGCTCGAATGTCAGCTGCTGAACTTCGATCTTGGCGAGCGCGAAGCCGAAGCGCCGCGCGAACCGAAACCGCTGTCGGCCGGCGCGCAGATGCTGAAGAATCGCATCGAGAAGAATCGGCGGCATCTGCGCAAGCGTGTCGAGCGCGAGGGCGTGCACTGCTATCGCCTCTACGATGCGGACCTGCCGGAATACGCCGCCGCGATCGACGTCTACGGCGATCATCTGCACATCCAGGAATATCAGGCCCCCGCGTCGATCGATGCGGAAACGGCGAGGCAGCGCTGGCGCGAAATCGTGCGCGTCGCCGGTGAAGTCCTGGAAGTACCCCGCGAGCGGATCGCGTTGAAGCAGCGCTACCGCGGCAAGGGCGGCGAGAAATACGGACGCATGGCGCAGCGCGGCGAGTTCCTGACCGTGCAGGAAGGCGGCCTGCAGTTTCTCGTCAATCTCTGGGACTATCTCGATACCGGGCTGTTCCTCGATCACCGCCCGCTGCGCGCCCGCGTGCGCGAGTCCGCGCGCGGCAAGCGCTTCCTCAACTTGTTCTGCTACACCGGAGCCGTCAGTGTCTACGCCGCGGCGGGCGGCGCGGCGAGCACGACCAGTGTCGATCTTTCGACGACGTATCTCGAATGGGCGTCGCGCAACCTTGCGTTGAACGGTTTCACTGGTGCGCGGCATCGACTGGTGCAGGCCGACGCGATCGCGTTCCTCGAGCAGGACGACGCGCAATACGATTTGATCTACGTCGATCCGCCGACGTTTTCCAATTCCAAGCGGGCCGAGGATTTCGACGTGCAGCGCGATCACGTACGCCTGCTGACGCGTTGCGCGGAGCATCTCGCCCCCGGCGGGGTCATCCTGTTCTCGAACAATTTCCGCCGTTTCCAGCTCGACACGACGGCGCTCGCGGGTCTGATCATCCGCGAAATCAGCGCGAGCACGATCCCATTCGATTTCGAGCGCAATACGCGCATCCATCGCGCCTGGGAACTGCGGCAGGACTGAATGGCGGACTCGGCATTTTCGCCGAAACATTTAAAATTCGTTAAAAACGCGTTGACAAAATACGCCAAGATCCGATAAGCGGCGATTCAGCCGTTGCGCCCCAGCATGCGAGTCGCAATCCCGCAGGGTCATCGCCATGAATGCCAAAACCTCGACTTCGCTTCGTCGTTTCGTTCTCGTCCTCGTAACGCTGGCCGCGTTGGCGTTCGGCGCCGCCGCATCGGCGCGCGATCGCGTCAGCATCAGCATCGGCGGCCCGGGCTATGGCGTCAGCTACTCCAACTGGGGCGGCGGCCATTGGGGCGGTTACTACTCAAACCATCGTCCCTACTACGGATACGGCTATCGCGGACCCTACCGCGGCGGCTACTACACCACGTACTACGCCCCGTATCCGGCTTACCGCCCGGTGGTCCATTACCGTCGTCCGGTCGTGGTGCGCCGCGTGGAACGCTACTACGACTATGACGACGGCTACTACCGTCGCTCCAACGGCCGCTACTACGACCGCGACGACCGTTACTACGATCGCGACCGCTACTACGATCGCTGAGTCCTGAAACAGTTTCCGTCGGCAGCTCAGGCCCGGCATCCGTCCGGGCACTGCCGGCCACCGGCCCCGCCATCTTTCCCCTGAGGTGGCGGGGCTTTCTTTTTGCTCCACGGCGGGTGGTACCCCTGACGTCAAGGCGTCGCGCGTGCGCGCGGCGTCGTGGTACAAAGGGCGCCGTTTTCGACGGTCATATCAATGCAACATCGCGCCAAACCGGCTCGCGACGGTAACGGGCCTTCGCCGACCCTGACTTTTTTCCGCCAGTGGCTGAAAAATCCGCTGTCCGTTGCCGCGCTTTCCCCGTCGGGCAAGCAGCTCGCGCGGCTCATGGTGCGCGAATTGCCGGCCCAGGCGCAGCGCGTCGTCGAACTCGGCGGCGGTACCGGCGTTTTCACCCAGGCCATGCTCGATCACGGCATTGCGCCCGAGCGGCTGTTCGTCGTCGAACTCAATGAAGAGCTGCACAAGTTCCTGCAGAACCGGTTTCCCGCGGTCAATGTCGTCTGCGGCGACGCACGTGAATTGCCGGCGATGGTCGCTCAGACCGGTTTCGATAGCGACGGCGGTGTCGATGCGGTCGTCAGCGGATTGGGGCTGCTGTCGATGCCGCGCAGCCTGCAGCGCGACATCCTGCGGGCCGCGTTCGGCGTACTCGGGCCCGAAGGGCGCATGGTGCAATTCACCTACGGTCCGGTCAGTCCGGTGCCGCGCGAAACGCTCGACGAACTCAGCCTGACCGTGCGCCGCGGCGGCTTCGCCTGGTGGAACATCCCGCCGGCGTCGGTCTTCATCTACCAGCGTGCGCGATCGCGTCCGATCACGCCGGTGCGCGCAGGCGAACGCAACGGCGCGTGAGCGCGGGGAGCAGGGGCGCGGTTTGCTAACATACGCGCCCTTTTCGTTGCCGATGTGCCCGCGATGACCGTTCGTACCCGTTTCGCTCCGAGTCCCACCGGCTATCTCCATATCGGCGGCGCGCGCACTGCGCTGTATTGCTGGCTCGAATCGCGGCATCGCGGCGGCGAATTCATCCTGCGCATCGAGGACACCGATCGCGAGCGTTCGACCGAAGCCGCCGTGCAGGCGATCCTCGACGGCATGCATTGGCTGGACCTCGGCCACGATGAAGGCCCGTACTACCAGACGCTGCGTATGGAGCGCTACCGCCAAGTCGCCGAGGAGCTCGTGCGCGCCGGCAAGGCCTACTACGCCTACGAGACCAAGGACGAGCTCGAGGCCATGCGCAGCGCGCAGATGGCGGCGAACGTGAAGCCGCGCTACAACGGCGCCTACCGCGATCGCAACGAGCCGCTGCGCGACGATCCGAATCGCGTGATCCGCTTCAAGAACCCGACCGGCGGGTCGGTCGTGTTCCATGACAAGGTCAAGGGACGCATCGAGTGGAGCAACGAGGAACTCGACGATCTCGTCATCTTCCGTTCCGACGGCTTCCCGACCTACAACTTCGCCGTCGTCGTCGATGACATCGACATGAAGATCACCGACGTGATCCGCGGCGACGACCACGTCAACAACACGCCGCGCCAGATCAACATCTACGGCGCGCTCAACGTCGCGCCGCCGAGCTTCGCGCATCTGCCGATGATTCTCGGTGCCGACGGCCAGAAGCTGTCCAAGCGGCACGGCGCCGTCAGCGTCATGCAGTACCGCGACGACGGATTCCTGCCGCACGCGCTGTTGAACTATCTCGTGCGCCTGGGCTGGTCTCATGGCGATCAGGAAATCTTCTCGCGCGAGCAGATGGTCGAATTGTTCGATGTCGCGGACGTCAACCACTCCGCGGCGCGATTCGATCTCGAAAAGCTGTCCTGGCTGAATCAGCAGTACATCAAGAACGACGACCCCGAGAGTCTCGTGCCGCATCTGCGCTGGCACCTCGACGCGTGCGGCTACGATCTTTCGGCGGGTCCGGCTCCGGCCGACGTGATCGTCGCGTTGCGCGAGCGCAGCCGCACCTTGAAGGAACTCGCCGAGAAGGCGGCCGTCTGGTACGGACCGATAGTGAGCTGGGACGATGCCGCAGTCGCCAAACACCTGACCACGCCGACCGCGGTGCCGGCACTGCAGGCCGCGCATGCGTCGCTCGCCGCTGTGTCGGAGTGGAAAGTGGAACAGGTGCACGCGGCGATCGAGGCCGCCGCCGCCGCGATAGGCGAGGGCATGGGCAAGGTCGCACAGCCGCTGCGCGTCGCCATGACGGGTACGCAGGTTTCGCCGGCGATCGACCAGACGGTCTATCTCTCGGGCCAGTCGCGCGCGCTCGTCCGCATCGAGGAAGCGCTCAAGCGCGCCGGCGCCTGAGCGCGGAGTCCGGCCATGGAGTCCTGGGTCGAGCGCTTGCTGCAGGGCATCGACCCCGAGGCCCCCGACGCCACGCTGCAGGTGTTCCTGCGCATCATGGGCATGGTCGACTGGTGGCTGCTGCTGTGGCTCACGCTGGCGTGCATGGCCGTCGGCGGTCTGATCGGCTGGCGGCGCGGATCGTTCTGGCGCGACGTCGCGCTGGCTGCCGCGCTCGGACCGTTGGGCTGGATCGTCTCGTTTCTGCTGCCGCTGCCGACACGCGCGTGCCGGCAGTGCGGCCGGCGCAATCCGGCGAAGGCGACAGTCTGCGCGCACTGCGGTACGGTGACGCGCGGTTCACTCGGACACAGCGCGCACACGCCGAAGTGATGGCGTCGTCCGCGAATGCAATCCCTGACCTCCAGCGGTTGACCCGGAGGCCCGCAACGCCGATCGTGAGACCCACATTGCGCAGGAGACCACCATGAGTACGCCGTCCAACTCCCCCGACATGCTCCCTCCGAACGATCTGCCGCCGCCGCCGCCGAGCGCGCCGCCAGCCGGTGCGGGTCCGGGTCAGGAAGAACGCCAGTGGGCGATGTTCGCGCACTTGTCGTCGCTGCTCGGCGCGCTGCTCACCGGCGGCTTCGGTATCTTCATCGGACCGCTCGTGATCTGGCTGATCAAGAAAGAGACCATGCCGTTCGTCGACGACCAGGGCAAGGAAGCGCTGAACTTCAGCATCACGCTCCTGATCCTCGGCGTTGCGTTGTTCATCCTGACCGTGATCACGTTCGGCATCGGTGCGCTGCTGGCGTTGCCGGTCGGTCTCGCCGCCGCCGTGGCCTGGCTGGTGCTGACGGTGATCGCGTCGATCAAGGCGAGCGAAGGCGTCAGCTATCGCTATCCGCTGACCTTGCGCCTGATCAAGTAACGCAAGCGGTTCCCGGCGGCGCGTCGCAACGGCGCGCCGCCGTTTCTCGTTCGAGGATCGGCGGCTACGAGCGCCGGTCGGCGACGAAACGCGCGATCTCGACCAGCTCGGCCGCACAGGCGCCGAGCGTGCCGACGGCAGCGATCGCTTCGTCCGTCAGCGCCGCGAGCAGCCGGCGCGATTCCTCCAGGCCATGGATCGCCGGATACGTCGGCTTGTCGTTGGCCGCATCCTTGCCCGCGGTCTTGCCGATGATGTCGCTGTCGCCCTCGATGTCGAGGATGTCATCGCGAATCTGGAATGCGAGGCCGATGCCGCGGCCATAGCGTTCGAGCGCATCGAGTTCGGCGGCGTCGCGGCGTCCGGCCGCGAGCGCGCCGAGCCGTATCGATGCGCGGATCAACGCGCCGGTCTTGTGCGCATGCATGCGTTCGAGCTCGCCTGCATCGAGACGCTTGCCGACGGCAGCGAGATCGAGCGCCTGACCGCCGGCCATGCCGTGCGAACCGCAGGCGGCGCCGAGCACGCGCAGCATCTCGACGCGCGCGGCAGCGTCGACGCGCAGTGCCGGATCGGCGGCGAGCAATTCGAACGCGAGCGCCTGCAGCGCGTCGCCGGCGAGTATGGCCATGGCTTCGCCGAACGCGATGTGGCAGGTCGGGCGGCCGCGGCGCAGGTCGTCGTCATCCATCGCCGGCAGATCGTCGTGGACCAGTGAATAGGCGTGGATGATTTCAACGGCGGCGGCGGCGGCATCGAGCTCGTCCAGCGCGGCACCGAAGGCGCGTCCGGTCGCGTAGACCAGCAGCGGTCGCAGCCGCTTGCCGCCGCCGAGCACGGCGTAGCGCATGGCGCGATGCAGCTCGATCGGAGCCTGGTCGTCGGGAGGCAGGAAGCGCGAGAGCCGCGTCTCGGCGCGATCGGAATAGGCCAGCAGTGCGGCCGACAGGGCCGCCACGGGAGCCGGCGCGGCCGGGACGATCATCAGGGCATTTCGGGTTGGAACGGCGCGGCGCTGTCCGGGTCGGTCGGATCGAGGAGCAGGCGGACGCGGAGTTCGGCCTGCTCGAGCGCGCTCTGACAGTTGCGGTAGAGCGCGACGCCGCGTTCGAACGAGGCGAGTGAATCGTCGAGGCTCAGGTCGCCGTGCTCCATGCGGGCGACGAGCTGTTCGAGCTCATCGAGCGACTTCTCGAAGTCGACGATCTGGTTCGGCGTTTGGACGGCGGC
>CAMLSI010000095.1 GCA_946482585.1 uncultured Lysobacteraceae bacterium | reverse complement strand
GCCCAGGAGAAGTCGGGCTGGATGCTCTGGCGGGCATACTCCTGCCAGCGCTGCATGACGGAATCACCGCCGACCTGGGCCAGGACTGCCGGAGCGAGAAAATAGAAAGGGAGCGTCAGGCCAAAACTGATCGCTCCCATCGACTTCCTCAACGCTGCTGTTGCGTTTGCCCGGTACATGACCTGCCGCGTGTTCCATGGCTTGTGGTGACTGTCGGCGCGGAGTTTGGCAATAACGCAACACCGCGTCAAGTACGCAACACTACCGATTTGCGAGTTCTGACGGTCATTTGCGTAGAACATGACCGTCGCGACGACATCCCTGTTGCAGGATTACAACAGATGCCCACACCCGTTACGCGACCCTGCGTGCTCACCGTGGCCGGCTCCGACTCCGGCGGCGGCGCCGGCATACAGGCCGACCTGAAGACCTTCCATGCCCATGGCGTGCACGGCACCAGCGTGATCACGGCCGTGACCGCGCAGAACACCCGTGCCGTGACCGCAGTGCTGTCGCTGCCCGCCCGTCTGATCCGCGCGCAGATCGAGGCCGTGCGCGACGACTTCCCGGTCGCCGCCTGGAAAACCGGCATGCTTGCCGACGCGCGCACGATCCGCGCGGTCGCGCGAGGGATGCGCGATGCAACGGCGACCTATGTCATGGACCCGGTCATGATCGCCACCAGCGGCGCGGCGCTGCTCGAGAACGCGGCCGTTTCCGCCCTGCGCGAACACCTGCTGCCGCTCGCGCGACTCGTGACGCCGAACCTGCCCGAGGCCGCCGCTCTCGGCGGTCGCGCGATTCGTCGCGCCGGCGATTTCGATCGCATCGCCGCCGACCTGATCGCGGACGGTGCGGGTGCAGTCCTGATCAAGGGCGGTCATCAACGCAGCGCCGAGGTGGTCGATCGGCTCTATGTCGACGGCGACCGCCACGAGTTCGTGCATCCGCGCCTCGCGCGCAACGGCCATGGGACCGGCTGCACGCTCGCCGCGGCGATCACCGCCAACCTCGCGCGCGGGCTCGATGTGATCGCCGCCTGCGCCGCCGCGACGGACTACGTGCATGCGGCACTGGACGCGGCATACCGACCCGGCCGCAGTACCATCGACGTACTCGACCACGGGGTTTCCGTGCGACTGCGGCGCCGGGGCGCCGCGCCCTGAGCAAAGGACGATTGCCATGCGAAAGACCCTCCTGTTCGGCGCATTGCTGACGGCGCTACCCGCCGCGGTCGCCGCGCAACCCGACTTCCGGCCGCTCGCCGGCGGCAAGAATGCCGCGGCGGCCAAGAACGGTCCGGTGATGCGCTCGCCGCTCGCACAGACGATTGCAGCGCCGCTGGTCAGCGAAACGCAGGTCGTGCCGACGAGCGACGGCCGCCTCGAGATCAAGTGCCGCGAAGTGCCGAATCCGCGCCTGCGCGATGCGGACGCGCGCAACCTGCCGGGACCGCAGCGATGATCGCGCGCCTTCTCGCGGTCGCCGCGATCGCCGCAACATTCGCCGGCGCGGCAACGGCCGCACCCACGATAGGCCTGCAGAGCGGGCAGCCTGTCGGCCTGCTGATTCCTGGCTCGAGCTTTTCGACCTCGTACTACATCGACGTCGGCGCCAACGACGCGCAGCTGCAAGTGCAGCTCGACAACCAGAGCAACGACGACGTCGACTTCGTGCTGCGCTACGGCACCCCGTTCGCGGACGCGACGGCGAACGAAGGCGCGACACCGGACGCCGATCTGTTTCTCGACTATGCGCACTACTGGGGTCTCAGCCCCAACGGCGACGAAAGCGTGATCGTGCAGAAGTCGAGCACGATTCCGTTGCGCGCCGGCCGCTGGTACATCGCGCTGTTGAATCAGACCAATGGCGCGCAGAACCTCACGTTGACGGCTACGCTGCGCAGCACCGTGCCGCAGGCGGGCATCGAATTCTTCTATTCCGGCAGCGACGGCTGTGTGCGCGACGCCTGGTTCGATACGACCGCAACAACACCCGTCGACGGCAATTCGGGAACGACGCTCGGCGAACAACGCCGCAATGCCCTCGCCCAGGCGGGACAGCTGCTCGCGTCGCAGCTCAAGCTGCCGGTGGGATTGCGCGTCAGTGCCTGCTGGCAGCCGCTCGGCGGCAGCCGCACGGACGGCGCGCGCATCGCGTTCGCCGGGCCTACCGCCTACATCTTCGACAGCGCCGATTTTGGCGTCCCCTGGCTGCCGGACAAGTACACCTGGTATTCGGTGACCGAGATGGTCCGCCGCAGCGGCGGGCCGCAGTGCGCGACGTTCAGCAACGAATGCAACTCGGCCTTCGACATCGAAGCGACGTTCAACAGTGACCTCGACCCGCCGGTCAACATCATCGGCGCGCCGTTCTATTACGGCTTCACCGGCACCAACAAGCCGGAGCGATCCATCGACTTCGTGACGACGACGATGCACGAGCTGACGCACGGACTCGGCTTCCTCAGCGTCGTCAACGTCGATCCCGACAACGATGCCGCACCCCTCGGTGCGCGTGCGCGCGCATCGAACGGACTCTCCTACGACGATGCGTTCAGCCGTCAGCTCGCCCTCGTGAATGCGCCGGCGCGCACCTACAAGCCCTTCCTCGGCATCGATACGACGGATGCGGAACGCGCCGCGGCACTGGTCGCGCCGGATGCGGTGCGCTGGTCCGGCATGGAGGCAGTGACTTCGCCGCGCAACGAGAAGCGCAACGAACCCATACCCGACAATTTCCCGCCGCTGTTCACACCGTGCGAGCGCGACGCGCCGACCGATCCGTGCACGACCCTGCCAGGATCGACGCTGTCCCACACGGTGCAGCCCGGCGACCTCATGAACGCCTACGACAGCGGCCTGTCGAACCGCGATCTCGGCCTCGCGCTGCCGATGCTCAACGCGCTGGGCTGGTCCAACGACGACGCACCTGCACCCGTGTATGCGGTACCCGTCGCCGGCAACTGGTACGACCGCACGCGCGGCGGCCACGGCCTCGACTTCCAGCTGTACGCACGCGACGCCGTCAACGGAGATCTGTACTTTGTAATTTTCTACACCTTTGAAGCGGACAACCTGCCCGAGTATTACCTCGGCCTCGGCCGTCTCATCGACGGCAAGTTCATCGGTGCAAAACAGGCCAACGGCATCGCGCTGATGCGCCTGCGCTACAACGCCGCGTCGCGTCGCACCGAACTCGACCGCACCTCGGCCGGACAGTTGTTCATCGACTTCAACCAGGCGGCACAATCGCCCGCCTGCCGCAGTGCAAGCCGCAGCGGCGCCGGCGCGCTCGCCGTCATGAAGTGGAGCATCCGCAGCGAACGCGATACCTGGTGCATCGAGCCGGCCGTGCTGGCGAGCGCGCATACCGCGCCGGATTTCTCGGGCCACTGGTATAGCGGCAACGGCAACGACCTCGGCTGGGGCATGGAGCTCCTGAGCATCAAGGGCGCCGCCGGCCAGAGCCAGCTCGTCGCCGTCGTCTACTACCCCGATCTGCAGGGCCGCTCGCGCTGGGCGATCACGGCGCTCGCCGATGTCAACCTGGCGAATACGCCGGTCCTCACGCTCAACGAAGTCGCGTCCGGCTACTGCCGCACCTGCGCGGCACCGGCGGGACCGACGCAGGTCCGCACGATCGGCACGATCCAGCTCAAGCTCACGCAGCCCACGCGCGTCGAACCCGCGGACGGCGCGAATCGCGTGAGCATTTCGATCAGCATTCCGGGCGTTGCGGACTTCCGTCGCGACGACGTGCCGCTCACGCTGCTGTCGGCGCCCGCAGGACAGTGAGCGTTTAGCGGCTGGCAAAAAAAAACGGCGTGTCCAACGACACGCCGTTCCGATTCATCGCGAGAACCCGCTTCAGGTTTTGCGCAGGCTCTCGATCAGCGCATCGGCGAACGTCTCGGTGCTGCCGCTGCCGCCGAGATCCGGCGTGACGCGGTCCTTGCGGCCGACGACGTCGCGGATCGCCGCACGCACGCGCTGCGCCTGATCTTCGAGCCCCAGATGGCCGAGCATCTGGCACGCGGCCAACAGCAACGCGCAGGGATTGGCGACGCCCTTCCCGGCGATGTCCGGCGCCGAGCCGTGCACGGCTTCGAAGATCGCCGCCTCGGTGCCGATGTTCGCGCCCGGCGCGAGGCCGAGACCGCCGACGAGGCCGGCGCAGAGATCGGAAATGATGTCGCCGAACAGGTTGGTCGTCACGATCACATCGAACTGCTGCGGATTCATGACGAGCTGCATGCAGCAGTTGTCGACGATCATCTCGTTGCACTGGATCTCGGGATATTCGCCGGCCACTTCGCGCGCGACCTTGAGGAACAGGCCCGAGGTGGTCTTCATGATGTTGGCTTTGTGGACGATGGTGACTTTCTTGCGTCCCTGGCGCCGCGCGAGTTCGAACGCGTAGCGCACGATGCGCTCGGAGCCGCGGCGCGTGACCTTGATCTGCGAGTGCGCCGTATCGCCGTCTTCCGACAGGGTCTGGCCTTCCGAGCCGTATGCGCCCTCGGTGTTCTCTCGCACCGTGATCAGATCGATGCCGTCGTAGCGCGCCTTCGTGCCGGGAATCGTGATCGCCGGACGCACGTTGGCGTAGAGATCGAAACGCTTGCGCAGTTCCACGTTGAGCGAGGAGAACCCGCCGCCGATCGGCGTGGTCAGAGGTCCCTTGAGTGCGACGCGGTGGCGCGCGATGGATTCCATCGTGGCCTGCGGCAGCAGTTCGCCGCAACGTTCTTGCGCGGCCATGCCGGCGTCGACGAACTCGTAGCTCAATCCGGTTTTCAGTTCATCGAGAACGCGCAACGTCGCGTTCATGATTTCCGGTCCTATGCCGTCGCCGCGAATGACGGCGATAGTCTTGCTCATGGGGGATACTCCAGTGCCGGCTTGTCTGAGACGGAGGAAACCCCGCATTATCGGAGATGCCCTTTCCCTGGACAACCTCCGCCGTATGCGACTTTTGTCCGTTTTCGCGCGTGCAGTGCGCTTCGCCGGCCTGATCGGCGGCGCAATCGCCGGCACGATCGCGGCGGCGTCCGATCCCGTGCTGGCCCCGTACAGCGACAGCCCCGAGTTGCGCATCGAGGCCGTCAGCGATACGCCGGCGACACGCCCGCGACTGCGCCTGCAGGGAAACTGGCCGACGCCGTGCCTGCCCGCGGTCGACGCCGTCCATCTCGACGGCAGCGAGCTCCGCATCGAGCTGCGTTCGAAGAAACCGCTGTGCGCCCGCGCGAGCGTGCCGTTCGATATCGAGGTCGATCTCACGCCGCAGCTCGGCCGGCACTGGCCGGTGACACCGCTGCGCGTCAGTGTCGCCACGGCCAACAGCGCGACGACGCCCGCGCAGCTGCGCGGATTCGCGCTGATCGCGCCGCAACCGGGTCCGCGCGCGGTACCGTCATCGGGGCTCTGGTGGCCGCTGCCCGAAAACGATACGACCAACCCGATGGCCGGCACGGGCTTCAGCTTCGAGATCCAGGGCAACACCATCGCCGCCGCCGTGCTCGGCCGCACCAGCAGCGGCGATGCGATCTGGTACTTCGGCACGGGACGCCTGCGCGGACGCACGGCCGAGATAGACCTGGTCGCAGCGACGCGCGACAGCGTCGACGGCGAGCGCCGCGCCGGTGACAACGCGGTGCTCGCGCTCGATTTCGACGGCAACGGCCGCGCGACCGCCTGGCTGGGCCGCTACGAACTCGGCGACAACCAGCCGGTCCTGAGGCAGCAGGTGATCGCGCTGGCTCACCTGCCCTTCGCCGAACGCACCGACGGCACCGCCTGGCAAGGCGACTGGGTGCTGCTCGGCGCAACGCCCGGACAGCCGCGCAGCGCGCGTCAGTTGCGGCTCAGCGCGACCAGCTTCATCGCGGTCGCGAATTATCGCCTCAGCGGCGACGACGGCTCGATGCTCAGCTGCGAGCGCGACCTCTCCGCGCCGAAGGCGGCGCCGCCGCAGCGCTGCCGTCTCACCGATGCGCGCAACGTCGTCGTCGCCGAGTTCGATGCCATCGACATCAACCGCCTCGACGGCTTCGCGCCGGATCGCACGCCCGTGCAGCTGATTCGCGCCGACAAGCGCTGACAACTCAGCCCGCGGCGTGATCGTGCGGCGGCGGCGCGTCCGCCTGTGCGCCTTCCAGCTGATCGAGGAAATCAACCGCGCGGCGCAGATGCGGAATCACGATGGAGCCGCCGACGACGAGGCCGACACTGAACACCTCGAAGAATTCGTCGCGATCGACGCCGGCCTCGCGGCATTGCGCCACGTGATACGCGATGCAGTCGTCGCAGCGCAGCACCATCGACGCGACGAGACCGAGCATCTCCTTGGTCTTCACGTCGAGCGCGCCGCTCTTGTAAGTCTGCGTGTCCAGCGCGAAGAAGCGCCGCACGACCTGATTGTCCTCGGCGAGAATCCGCTCGTTCATGCGCTTGCGGAACTCGGTGAACTGACGCACGCGATCGTCGCTCATGCGTCGCTCCCGAGCAGTTCCGCGAGGCGTCCGCTGCGATCGGCCGCAACGAGATCGTCGTGCCCGCCGACGTGGTGTCCGTTGATGAAGATCTGCGGCACGGTGCGACGGCCGCCGCTGCGCGCAAGCATCTCGTCGCGCTTGACGGCATCCGTGTCGATGCGGATTTCGCTGTATTCGAGCCCCTTGGCCTTGAGCACGCTCTTCGCGGCGACGCAGTAGGGGCAGATCGCCGTCGTATACATTTCTATCCTCGCCACGCGCTTCTCTCCTGCGGCGGCGCTTCGGGGAATTCCGTCGCCGTCGTCGGCGCCATTGTGGGGCCGGAAATCGGTTCGGCAAGAGCGTCCCGGCGGGGCCGGCATGCGCGGCCGCGGTCGGAACCGGGCATGAATGCGCCGGGCAGCGCAATGGCCGCGGGAACCTCCCCTGGGTTATGGTGTCGCAGCTTTCCCCATCGCCGTACGGTCCGGCCATGCGAACCTGGTTCATTGCCCTGCTGAGTCTCTGCGCCACCGGTCTTGCCGGCGCGCGTGAATCCGGCGTGCGGCTGCCCGACATCGGCAGTTCCGCGGCCGCCATCCTTTCGCCGACGGAACAGCGCGCCTACGGCGCGAGCATGATGCACGAGCTGCGCTCGTACAGTCTGGTCCTCGACGACCCGCTGGTCGTCGACTATCTCAACGCACTGGGCTACCGCCTCGTCGCCCACAGCGACAAGCCCGAACAGACCTATACCTTCTTCGTCGTTCGCGATGCCGCGATCAACGCGTTCGCCGCCCCGGGCGGCTATATCGGCATGAACAGCGGGCTCATCACGACGGCCGTCGACGAAGGCGAAGTCGCCGCGGTGCTCGCGCACGAAATCGCGCACATCAGCCAGGATCACCTGCTGCGCGCGTTCGAGGACTCGCAGAAGGCCTCGCTGCCGATCGCGCTGGCCATGCTCGGCGCGATGATCGCGTCGCAAGGCGCCAGCGGCGACGGTGCCGAGGCCGCCATGGTCGCCGGCACTTCGCTGATCCAGCAGCGCCAGATCAATTTCACGCGCAAGGACGAAATCGAGGCCGACCGCGTCGGTATCCAGACGCTCGCGCGCGCCGACTTCGATCCGCAGTACATGGCAAGCTTCTTCGCCCGCATGGAGCGCGCGCTGCGCCCAGGCGCCGGCGACCGGGGCATCCCCGACCTGCTGCGCACGCATCCGGTCAACACCGACCGCATCAGTGACGCCAAGGCGCGCGCCGATGCGCTGGCCGAGGAACAGAAGTCCGCGCGCGCGCGCAGCGGCAGTCTGCCGCCGGTACCGGCCGGCTACCGACTCAGGCCGCCGCGCGAAGACGATCTCTCGCCGCTGCCGCGACTGGACACGACGGAGGTCAAAGCCAACGTTCCGAACCTCTATTTCGCGCTGATGCGCGAACGCGCACGCGTACTGTCGGCCGAGCAGCCGGGCGCGCTGATCGCGTACTACACCGACAATCGGCGCGAACCCGGCAGTGTCGCGGCTGCCGCGGCGAACTACGGCCACGCGCTCGCCCTCTGGCGTACCGGCCAGGGCGACAAGGCGCGAGAACTGCTGCAACCGCTCGCGGACGAAGCGCCCGGCATGCTGCCGTATCAGCTCGCACTTGCCCAGGCCGAAGCCCAGGCCGGCCGACGCACCGACGCATTGAACCGCTACGAACGCCTCGTGGCGAACTCGCCGTCGAATCGCGCGATCTCGCTCGCCTATGCGCAGACCCTGATCGAGGACGGCAAAGCCGGCAGCGGACGTCGCGCGCAGGACCTGCTGCGGCCGCTCATGGCCGAGGAAATCGACGACCCGGAGGTCTACCGCGTATTCGCACGCGCATCGGAACTCGGCGGCGACAAGATTCGCGCGGCCGAAGCCTATGCCGACGTCGCACTGCTCAGCGGCCGTCTCGAGGACGCGATGAACCAGTTGCGCGCACTCACCGACCGGCGCGACCTCGACTACTACCAGCGCGCACGTATCGAGGCGCGCATCGCCGAAGTCACGCCGTACGTGCTCGAGCTGCGGCGCCGCGGCGTCAAACCGCAGGATCAGGGGCGTCTCGCCCCGACTTTTTCCTGCCGCGATTCAAACTCTTGTGCAACGATGTCATCGAGGCGTAACAATCCTGCATTGCAATAACGCCGCTGTCACGAAAGCGTCGCGCCGCGGCGCAACCCGCGTGCAACCGTGCAAAAACGCATCCTCATCGTTGAAGACGAAACCGCGATTCGCGACATGGTCGCGTTCGCCCTGCGCAAAGCGGGCATGGACCCGATCCATGCCGCCGATGCACGCATCGCCCAGTCGGCGATCGCCGAGCGCGTACCGGACATGATCCTGCTGGACTGGATGCTGCCGGGCATGAGCGGCCTCGAATATGCGCGCCGCCTGCGCAAGGAAGACCTCACGCGCGAAGTCCCCATCATCATGCTGACCGCGCGCGGCGAGGAAGGCGATCGCGTCAACGGCCTCGACGCCGGCGTCGACGACTACGTCGTCAAGCCGTTCTCCGCCCGGGAGCTCATCGCCCGGATCAAGGCCGTCATGCGCCGCACGCACGGCGACGAGGGCGACGGCGTGGTCGAACTCGGCGGCCTGCGCATCGACGGCGCCGCGCACCGCGTCTATGCGGGCGAACACACCGTGCAGATCGGTCCGACCGAATACCGCCTGCTGCATTTCTTCATGACACATGCCGAACGCGTCTATTCGCGCAGCCAGTTGCTCGATCAGGTCTGGGGCGGCAGTGTCTATGTCGAGGAACGTACGGTCGACGTGCACATCCGCCGCCTGCGCAAGACGCTGGAACCGTACCAGCTGGAGAATCTCGTCCAGACCGTGCGCGGCGCGGGCTATCGCTTCTCGGTAACGCCCTGAGCGCGCTCCGCGCCGGCGCCCGCACGGCATGAACGGACGCGTCGAACGCGCATTCGTGGCAAGCCTCTGGCGCACGGCCGGCGTGATCGCCGCGGCGTTGCTGCTCGGGCTGCTCGCCGGCGGACTGGCCTGGTGGCTGCTGGCCGCGACGGCCCTGCTGCTCGTGCATGCGCTGTGGCAACTGCGTCGCTATGGCGCCTGGCTCCAGGGCGGTTCGCGACGTGTCGCCGTGGACGACAGCGGCATCTGGGGCGCGCTGTATCGCATTCCCGCGGCGCGTCAGCGCCGCGAACTCGCGCGCCGGCGTCGCCTCGTGCAATTGCTGCGCGCATTCCGGACCACCGCGGCCGCGCTGCCCGATGCGACCGTCGTGCTCGACGACAGCGGCGCCATCCTCTGGTTCAATGCGGCCGCGACGCGCCTGCTGGGCTTGAGTTATCCGCAGGATCTCGGCGGTCACTTCTCGAACCTCGTACGCTCGCCGCGCGTGACGCGCTGGCTCGAGAGCGGCGACTGGAGCGAATCGCTCATGGACGTGCCGGCGCCGGCGGACGACGCCTTGCGTCTCGGCCTGCGGATCATTCCGTATGCGCAGGGCCGCCGCCTCCTCGTCGCGCGCGACATGTCCAAGCTCATGCAACTCGAACAGGTGCGCCGCGATTTCGTCGCAAACGTCTCGCACGAACTGCGCACGCCGCTGACCGTCGTGCACGGTTATCTGGATCTGATCGAGCCGGAGCAGGCGCCCGAACTCGAACCGATCCTCGTGGAACTGCGTACGCAGTCGCGCCGCATGACGCAGATCGTCGAAGATCTGCTGACCCTGTCGCGGCTCGAGGCCCAGGACAGCCTGCCCGAAGAACGCGTGGCCATGACCGGCGTGCTGCAGACCCTCAAGCGCGAAGCCGACGCGCTCAGTCTCGGGCGCCATACGATCAGCGTCGCGCTGCACGCCGACGTCGACCTCAAGGGCTCGCCGAAAGAGCTGCACAGCGCGTTCTCGAACCTCGTCAGCAATGCGGTGCGTTACACGCCCGCCGGCGGCCGCATCGAGATCGCCTGGGAACTCCGCGAGGACCATGCCGTCTTCAGCGTCAGCGATACCGGCCAGGGTATCGCCCCGAGTCATCTGCCGCGCATCACCGAACGTTTCTATCGCGTTTCCAGCAGCCGTTCGCGCGATACCGGCGGCACCGGCCTGGGTCTGTCCATCGTCAAGCACGTACTGCAATTGCATCAGGCACGGCTGACCATCGACAGCGAGGTCGGCGTCGGCAGCACATTCGCCTGTCACTTCGGCATCGAGCGCATCTGCGCGGCGACCGTGCACGAGGAAACCGGATGAGGCCGGCTCCCGTCCGCCGGCTCTTCGCCATGCTGCTCGCGCTCGTCGGACCGGCGACCGCCGCGGCTCAAACGTCGCTGACCAGCGTCGGCTCGGACACGCTCGGCGAACTCATGCAGGCCTGGGCTCAGGCCTATGCGCTCGACGCGCCGCAGGTGCGTCTCCAGATCCGGACGCCGGGATCGGCCGCGGCGCCGACCGCACTGGCGGCCGGCGCCGCGGACATCGGACCGATGAGTCGCGCGATGAACGCGGCCGAGCTCACCGACTACCGGCTCCGCCGCGATCGGGATCCCGGCCGCATCCGCGTCGCGTTCGACGCGGTGGTGCTGTTCGTGCATCCGGACAATCCGCTGCCGGCGCTGCGTCTCGACGACGCCGCCCGCATCTGGTCCGAACGCGCCGCGTGCGGCGGCGCGCCGGCGGCGCGCTGGAGCGACCTCGGCCTCAGGGACGCAACGCTCGCGCCGCAGTCGGTGCTGCGCCTCGGGCGCAATACCACTTCCGGCACTTCTGAATTCTTCCACGATGCCGCACTGTGCAACGGCCGCTACCGCGCCGACGTGGTGCAGTTTCCCGGCGCCGGCGCCATCGTTGCGGCGGTCGCGCAGACGCCTAACGCGATCGGCTACGCCGGCCTCGGCCACGTCAACGGCCTCGTTCGCGCGCTGCCACTCGCTCGCGGCGACGAACCGCCCGTGCTGCCGGATGCGGCAAGTGTCATTTCGGGACGCTATCCTCTGACGCGTCCGCTGTATCTGTACTTCAATCGCGCCGACGACGGTCGGCCGGACCCGGCGACCGCCGGTTTCCTGCGCTTCGCGCTGAGCGCCGCGGCGCAGGAAATCGCCGTACGCCGCGGGTTCGTCGCATTGCCGGCGGCCGACGTGTCGCTGGAATCGGGACAACTGCAATGACCTTGCTCAACAGCGCCATGCATCGCGACCTGACCGATCCTTCGCTGTATCTCAATCGCGAACTGGCTCAGCTCGAATTCAATTTCCGCGTGCTGGCGCAGGCGCAGGACCCGCGCGTGCCGCTGATGGAACGGCTGCGCTACCTCTGCATTTCCAACAGCAACCTCGACGAGTTCTTCGAAGTGCGCGTCGCCGTGCTCAAGCAGCAGATCGCGCTGAACACGCCGATGCCGGGCCCGGACGGCCTGTCGCCGGTCGAAACGCTGACCCGCATCCGCGCGCGCGCGCTGGAACTCGTGCGCGCGCAGTACGACTTCTGGAACGACGTGCTGCTGCCGTCGCTTGGCGAAGAAGGCATCCGCTTCGTCACGCGCGACAAATGGACGGTCAAGCAGAAGCGCTGGCTGCAGGGCTATTTCCAGAACGAGATTCTGCCGGTGCTGTCGCCGCTCGGGCTCGATCCGGCGCACCCGTTCCCGCGCATCCTCAACAAAAGCCTGAACCTCGCCGTCGTGCTCAAGGGCAAGGACGCGTTCGGGCGCGAAGGCCACATGGCGCTGGTGCGCGCGCCGCGCTCGCTGCCGCGCATCATCCGCTTGCCGGCCGAAGTATCGGAGGGACCGTACGATTTCGTGTTCCTGGCGGGCCTGCTGCAGCAGTTCATCGACGAGATGTTCCCGGGCATGCGCGTCGAAGGCTCGTATCAGTTCCGCGTCACGCGCAATTCCGAACTCGTCGTCGACGAGGACGAAGTCGAGAACCTCGCGATCGCGCTGTCGGACGAGCTCGCAGGCCGCGGTTATGCGCATCCGGTGCGGCTGGAGATCGCCGAAACCTGTCCCAAGCCCATCACCGAAATGCTGATGGCGAACTTCGAACTCACCGAGCAGGATGTCTATCGCTGTGCCGGTCCGGTGAACATCAACCGCATCAACGCGATCTACGATCAGGTCGAGCGTCCCGACCTGAAATTTCCGAAGTTCGCGGCGCGCGTCGCGCCCGCGCTCGCCGGCAGCCAGAACGTGCTCGACGTGATCCGGGAACAAGACGTGCTGCTGCACCATCCGTTCGAATCGTTCGGCGCGGTCATGGATCTCGTGCGCCAGTCGAGCCAGGACCCGGAGGTGCTCGCGATCAAGCAGACGCTGTACCGCGTCGGCGACCACTCGCCGCTCGTCAATCATCTCATCGACGCGGCGCGCAACGGCAAGGACGTCACCGTCGTCGTCGAACTGCGCGCACGCTTCGACGAGGAGGCGAACATCCGGCTCGCCAATCGCCTGCAGGAAGCCGGCGTGCAGGTCGTCTACGGCGTCGTCGGCTACAAGACCCACGCGAAGATGCTGCTGGTCGTGCGCCGCGAGCAGGGTC
>CAMLSI010000094.1 GCA_946482585.1 uncultured Lysobacteraceae bacterium | reverse complement strand
TTGTAGGCGATCATGGCCTGCATGTAGCGCGGACGCAGGCGCAATTCGTCGCCGGAGCGCTGCTTGCGGGCCTTCTCGATCGCCAGCAGGTCGGGCAGCAGCGCGACCATGAACTTCAGCGCCGCGTCGTCGGACGCCTCGATCTCGCTGCGCTTGGCCTTGAACCACTTCAGGCGTTCGTCGACGCCGGCCAGGCGCGTGCCGGCATAAAGCGCGTCCACTTTCTGCACGAGCGCGGCATCGTCGGTCGCGGCCGTGCCGAGCCAGGCGTCCAGCGCGGCGACGCGCTGATCCGGCGACAGCTTCACGTAGCCGCGCAGGAAATGGGTGAACAACTGCTTGTCGACGGCCGGATCCATGCGCCGCTCCCACTGCTTGAGCGTGCCTTCGATCTTGGGTTCGTCGCGCGTCTGGAAGCCCTGCTCGCGCTGCAGATCGGGCTTGGCGCGCTCGGTAGCGGTGCGATAGATGTGATACGAGGCGTTGTAGAGGAAGGTGCGGTTCAGATAGCCGAGCACGAGATCGCGCTCGCGCACCTTGCGCTGCTGCGCGAGCACGCCGCGCAGTTCGGCAATGTCCCCGCCCAGCGCCGCGGTCTCGGCGCCCTGCCCGCGCAGCCACGCGAGCAGCGCCTCTTCCTTCGCCGTCTTGGTCTCGACGGCATGCGCCTTGGCCAGGCCTTCGAGCTGGCCGCGGAAATTCTTCAGGTAGTTGTTGAAGCCGGCGACGCTGTTGGCGTACTTCACCGCGACCGCGGGGTCTTTCGCGCCGGCGCGGTTGATGATGTCGAGGATCTCGACATACCAGCGGATGTTGGTCGGGTACTGCCAGTCGATCGCATCGCGCGTCTCCTCGGCGAGGCGATAGCGATTGGTACGGCCCGGATACCCCGCGACCATGACGAAATCGCCGGCTTCGACGCCGTTGGCGTTCAGCGGCAGGAAGTGCTTGGGCTTGAACGGCACGTTGTCCTTGGCATACGGCTTGGAGCTGCCGTCCTTGCCGACATACGCGCGCAGGAAGCTGAAATCGCCGGTGTGCCGCGGCCACATCCAGTTGTCGACATCGCCGCCGAACTTGCCGATCGCCGACGGCGGCGCGTAGACGAGGCGGATGTCCTTGATCTCGCGCTGGCGCACGAGCTGGAAACTGTAGCCGCCATGAAAGGTATACACGTCGCATTTGATACCAGGCTTCTCGCATTTCGCGACCGCGGCCTTCTGCGCCGTGTCGATCGCCTCGTAGCGCGCGAGACCGCCGAGCTTCGGATCGAGCTTGCCGACGATCTCGCGCGTGATGTCGCGGATCTCGTCGGTCACGTAGACGCGCGCGTTCGGGTCCCCCGGGAGTTCCTCGGCCTGCGTGCGCGCGAGGAAGCCGTCCTTGATGAGGTTCCGCTCGGCGGTCGAGTTGTACTGGATCGCCCCGTAGGCGCAGTGGTGATTGGTGACGACGAGCGCCTCGGGCGAGACGAACGACGCGGTGCAGCCGCCGAGGCTGACGACGGCGCCCATGGTCGGACCGGTCAGATCGGTCAGGCGCGACGGATCGAGTTCCAGCCCGCGCTGTTTGAGCTGGCTCGCGATCGCCGGCAACTGCGCCGGCTGCCACATGCCCTCATCGGCCGCGGCTAGGGTGGTGAAACAGGCGGCAACAGCGGTGACGAGGACTCGACGCACGGGCAGCACTCCGGGAAAAGGTTCGAAAGGATGCGACCGACAGGCACAGGATCGCCGGCTCCTCCCCAGGAACCGCCCGACGCCGGACGCAACGGTCGGTTATGCCGGCACGCGGGGATGCCGGCCACCGCCGAAAGTCATGCAAGGAGACCGGATCGTCATGCGCGCTTGCGCCGCCGGATGCGAAACTCCGGCACATGGAACCCTTGCTCGAACTCGCCGCGCGCCTGAAGCAGGCCCGGCAGATACTGGTGCTGACTGGGGCCGGCATCTCGGCCGAGTCCGGCATCGCGACGTTTCGCGATGCGCAAAGCGGCCTCTGGTCGCGCTTTCGTCCCGAGGATCTCGCCACCCCGGAAGCGTTCCGGCGCGATCCCGCGCTGGTCTGGCGCTGGTACGCCTGGCGGCGCGAGCAGGTCGCGCAGGCGCAGCCGAACGCGGCGCACGTCGCGCTCGCCGAACTCGCACGCCGTACCATCACGACGCTCGTGACGCAGAACGTCGACGACCTGCATCAGCGCGCGGGCTCGGCCGACGTGATCGCGCTGCACGGCTCGATCGCGCGCACCATCTGCTCGGTCACGAAGCTCGACATCGACGCAGCCTGGCTCGGCGCCCATCCGGGCGAACCGCCGCGTTCGCCGCACCACGCCGACGGCCTCGCTCGTCCCGGCGTGGTCTGGTTCGGCGAAAACCTGCCGGCCGATGCGCTGGAGCGCGCCAACGATGCCGCTCGAGCCTCTGACGTGGTGCTGGCGATCGGCACATCGGCGCTGGTCTATCCGGCCGCAGGACTGCCCGCACTCGCGCAGCGTCACGGTGCCTGGTTCGCCGAAATCAACCCGCAGCCCACGCCGCTGACGCCGACCGCGGACCTGGCGATCGCGCAAGCCGCCGGCCGCGTCATGCCGGCGGTACTCGATGCCTGGGAGGACGCATGAAACGTCACCGACTGTTGCCCTGCCTCATCGCCCTGGCCGCGCTGTCGGCCTGTACGACGCGCCCGGTCGTCGTCGCGGACCGGCCGGTCACGCCGGTGCAGCCGTTCGAAGTCGCCGCCGAGCCCGAGCGCTATGCCGATGCAGAAATCATCTGGGGCGGCATGATCCTCGGCGTCGACAACCGCGAAACGCAGACCGAAGTCAGCGTGCTCGCCTATCCGCTCGACGCGTCGCAGCGCCCCGTGCCCGAGGCCGGCACGCGCGGCCGTTTCATCGTCGTGCTGCCGGGCTACGTGGAGCGCCACGACTATCCCGACGGCCTGTTCGTCACCCTGACCGGCCGCATCCTGGGCACGCGTGCGGGCCACGTCGGCGAGCATGCCTATGTGTTTCCGCTGGTCGAGGCCGCACACGTGCACCGCTGGCCGCCGGGCTTTCAGTTCGACCGGCCGCAGTGGCGCTTCGGTATTGGCGTCGGCGTTCGTTTGTGATCGCGGCAATCGACCATCGGATCGGAAAACAAGGATCGGAATCAAGTCATGACTTTCGCATCGCGTCTGGCACTGCTGCTCGTCCTGCCCGCCGCCGCGTCGGCGGCGAACAATGCCGATCTCGCGGCCGCGTACCCGCAGCTCGCGCAGATCGAACTGAAGAACGAAGGTGTGACCGTGCTGTATCCGCGCGAACGCGCCGAGAAGGCGACGACACCGGCATGGCTGAAGGAATACGAAGAGGCCGGCGTCTATGCGTCGGCGCCGCTGGTCCTGCGGCTGGGCGATCTGCCGCCGCTGACGCTGGTCTGCGATTCGGGTCCGAGCGCCGATCCGAGCTGCCGCCTGTTGCGCGACCCGAACGACGCCGGACACGACGTGTTCGCCGCGCCCGGCACGCAGTTCGCGTTCCTGCCCGGTGCGCGCATCGTCGTCGGCGGCCACAGCAACACGTTTTACGATGTGCGCAGACTGTACCGATGGGAAAAGGACCGGTTCGTCGAAGTGCCGCAGCCGCTGCGGCACGTCGGCATCAGCGGCATCGTGCGCGAGCCGGTGCCGCTGAGGCGCACCCCCGGCGGCGAGCCGCTCGGCATCGAGATTCCGTCCGGCACGCGCGTGACCGTGCTGCTCAACGACATTGACCGTGCCGACGACGACGGCAACAGCGCCGACTATCTGCTGCTGACGCCGGAAGGACTCACGGGCTGGGCTTCGATCCCGGGAAAGCCCGACGGCAAGACCATCGTGGACGGCCTCTACTACCGCGGCGACTGAACGCGAAGACGCGGGGCAGGCGTCGCCCGAGACTCCGCCCGACCCGCCGGAGATTTCCGCAGTCCGGCTTCCGCGTCTCGCTCAGTCGCGACTGTCGGGCTCGAAGAAGCACCAGCGCACGTCAGGGAATTGCGCGCGGAACGCGGCCTCGACGCGATTGATGTCCTCGATCAGGTCGCGCGGCGCGAGATAGCGCGCCATCTCGGCCTTGATCGCAACCATGACGTCGGGTCCCATCTGCAAGGTCAGCAGGTTGTAGACCTGCTTGATCTCCTCGCGCGCGGCCAGGAATTTCAGCATCGCTTCCTTCTGGCGCGGCTCGACGCCCTGCCCGATCAGGAGCGCCTTGATCTCGACCGCGATGAACACCGCGACCACGATCAGCAGCACGCCGATGCCGATGGAGCCGATCGCGTCGTACATCGGGTTCCCCGTGGCCATGGTCAGCAGCACGGCGATCAGCGCGAACACGAGGCCGAGCAGCGCGGCGAGGTCTTCGCCGAAGATCACGATCAGCTCGCTCTGGCGGCTGTCGCGGAACCAGCGCCAGAGGCTCTGGTCGCCGCGCGCCTTGTTCACTTCCTTGACGCAGCCCCACATCGACAGCGACTCGGCGATGATGCCGAAGGTCAGCACCCCGACCGCGAGCCAGGCCCATTGCAGCGGCTCGGGCGCATGCAGCTTGTGCACGCCTTCGTAGATCGAAAACATGCCGCCGACGCTGAACAGCATCAGCGCGACGAGGAACGACCAGAAATAGATCGCCTTGCCGAAACCGAGCGGAAAATCCGGCGAGGGTGGCGCCTTGGCACGCCGGAGACCGAGCAGCAGCAGCCCCTGGTTGCCGCAGTCAGCCAGCGAATGCACGGCTTCGGCCAGCATCGAGCCCGATCCGGTGATGATGGCAGCAACGAGCTTGGCGACGAAGATCGCGAAGTTCGCGCCCAGGGCGTAAAAAATCGTCTTTACCGAATCCGCTTTGCCGGCCATCCCGTCGCTCTCCGTCTTAAAGTTCCGGACAAGAGTCGAGATGTCGCTCCTGTCCACTGCTGTCCATCCCACGTCTGCCGCGCACGTGTTCGGCCGCCCGGTGGATTCAAGGGACGCCTCGATACGATGCCGAGCCGGCGACGCCCAGAAATCCCCGCGCTGCCGGCAGGCGGCGGAGTCTATCATCGCCTCCGTCTGCCGCAGGAGCCGTGTCCGGCAGCGCGAGGGCGAAGCGCCCCCTCATCTTCATGGGGAGGGTTTTGCGCCGCTGCGCTCTCGACGATTCCCGATTCCCCACGCCCGAGAACCGCCATGCCGAGTCCCGCGATCCGCAAGAGCACGCCCGTCCTCTATGTCGACGCGATCGAGCCCAGCCTCGAGTTCTGGCGCGACCGGCTCGGATACGACGTCACGGTCGAGGTCCCGCACAGCGACGCGCTCGGCTTCGTCATTCTCGTCAAGGACTCGGTCGAGCTCATGCTGCAGACCGTCGATTCGCTCGAGGCCGATGCCGCGTCGTACGCACGCGCGTTCGACGGCGACAAGACCTGGCTGTTCGTCGAAGTGGAGGATCTCGCCGCGGTCGAGGCCGCGCTGGCCGGCTGCGAGATCGCGCTCGAACGCCGCAGCACGTTCTACGGTGCGATCGAGACCGGCTATCGCGAACCGGGCGGCCACTTCGTGACGTTCGCGCAGTTCTCGCGCTGAGCGCGCGACGTGCGGGCGCTACGGCGTCTGCGCGAGCAGGAACGTCGCCTTCGGCGCGAGCTCGCTGTGCGGACAGTGCCGTGCGATCAGTTCGAGCCGCGCGCGCCATTCGGGCGACCCCTCGCGCGCGCGCTGCGCCAGCTGCCAGCAGGTTTCCGCGACACCCGGCGTATCGCCTTCGCGCGCCGCGAGATCGCGGATCAGCGCGTCGGCGTCGGCATCGGCACCGATACGCACCCAGGCGCGCGCGAGTTGCAATTGCTGCGGCGGCGTCAGCGCCGGGCCGTTCTTGTCGACCTTGCGGAAATCGTCGAGTACCTGTTTCACCTTGCGCGCCGATACGGCGTCGACCAGCGGCAGTTCGAGCACGCGCTGCACCGCCCCGCGCAGCGCGCCGAGTTCGTTGCCGTAGCGCGCGCAGCGGTAGAGCGCGATGCGCACGTCGAGCGACGGCGGGCCGGCCGCGTCGAGCGGTTCGAGCAGGGCGCGCGCCTGTCGCGTCTCGAGCTTGCCGAGGTGTTGCAGCGCGCGGCCGAGCGCATCGTCGTTTTCCTTCGCGCGCTCGGCTTTTTCGTCCTCGTCGAGGAAGTCGCGCCGCTCCCAGCCCAGCGCGCGCACGCCGAGCGCGAGCAACGCACCGCTGACGATGCCGCCCGCATGCGCGTCGAAGCCGACGCCGGCATCGGCGTTGGCCATGAGGTTGAACAATTCCCAGCCCAGCCAGAACGGCAGCAGCCAGAGCGCGGTGACGCGGGAGTAGTCGAAGAAGACGAACGCCCACCAGAACACGCGCACCTTGCGCATGCCCCAGAGCACGCAATAGGCGCCCATGAGGCCGGCGATCGCGCCCGACGCGCCGAGCATGCCGCCGGCATCGCCCCAGTGATAACCCAGCGCGGTCAATGCGGCGCCGCAGCCCGCGAGCAGATAGACGCCGAGGAACAGCAGCGAACCGAGCGCGCCTTCGACGAGCAGGCCCAGCACGACGAGGAAGATCATGTTGCCGAGCAGATGCCCGAAGCCGCCGTGCAGGAACATCGAACTGAAGATGCGCGCCGGCGAGAACTCCGAATTGCGCAACACGTGGCGCTGCGTGAATTGCTGCTGCCAGAGCCGGTCGAAGGCGTCGCGCTGCGGCTTCCATTGCGCATGGCGCGGATCCTGCGGCGTGACGAGCTGATCGGTCTGCAAGGCGCGCACGAACGCCGCGTCGGACTGCAGCACGCGCACAGTCAACGCATTCGAATTGCGTTCGCCGGTGGTTTTCAGGAATTCCTCGCGACGCGCATCGGGATGCGTCTGCAGCCATTCGCGATACAGCGGCAGCTCGATGTCGCCGAGCCGCGTTTCGGCGTAGTACGCGGCCGCGCGCTGCTCGGCGGGGCCGTCGGAACTCTGCAGGAACAGGAACACGAACACGTTGACGACGACGAGCGCGATCGTCGCGAACGGGAAATTCGCCCGGTTGAACGGGCGATGCAACGGCACTATCAACACGATTCGACTCCCCTGACCGACGCGATTCTACGAGTTCCTGCCGCGAATGCGGCATTCGGCGCTTGCGCTCCCGAACGCAGTTCCTATAGTGCCGACGACCACTGACGACACGGACCCGCCATGGGACGCTGGCGCCCACCGCAAGCCGCCTCGACCGCGCTCATCACACGCCCCGGCCACGACACGCTCAAGGCCGAGCTCGACCATCTGTGGCGCGAGCGCCGTCCCGAAGTCGTGCGCGCACTCGCCGCCGCCGCCGCCGAGGGCGACCGCTCGGAGAACGCCGAATACACCTATCGCAAAAAGCAGCTCGGCGAGATCGACCGGCGCGTGCGCTATCTCGGCAAGCGGCTCGAATCGCTCAAGATCGCGCCCGAGGCGCCGACCGATCGCGGCGCGATCTACTTCGGCGCGTGGGTGACGCTCGAGGACGAGCAGGGCCGCGAACAGCGCTATCGCATCGTCGGCCCCGACGAGACCGATGCGGCACGCAACTGGATCAGTATCGATTCCCCGCTCGCTCGCGCCGCGCTCAAGAAACGCGTCGACGACGAATTCAGCGCGGAACTGCCCGGCGGCCGCGCGACGTTCGTCGTCGTCGACATCCGCTACGGAGAAGCCTGACGCCGCCGGCGACGGGCGCGGCGAACCGCAACCCGCGCGTCGACCTACGCCATCGTCAACGGCGGCGGATAGACCCGCCCCGCGCGCAGCGGCCGGAAGCATTCGGCGTCGCGATAGAACGCCGCCTCGCCGTTCGCCGAATGCCACCCCGGAATGCCGGAGATCGGCAATGCACGCAGCTCCTGCGGATCGTTGAGCACGACCGCCGCCCCGATCGCGTGCGCGAGCGTGCCGATCGCGTCGGCGGAGCCGGCCGATTCCTCGACCAGCGCGATCGCCTTGCCCGTGATGAGCTTGTCCGGCACCAGCGCCATTTCGAGCAGCGCATGGCCGAACACCTCGGCGCGGATCGTGCCGTCGCGCCAGGCCTCGCGCGCGTCCCAGAACAGACCGCGCCAGTCGTGCGCGTCCCAGTGCGCGAGCAGCGCGCGATCGCGCAGCACGACGATGACGCCGCCTTCGTCGAAATGCGTCAGCGCGCACTGCGCGCGACTGCGCTGCTTGTCGCCCATGAGCGCGATTTCCGCTACCTGGCGACGGTTGAGCGCTGCCTTGAGCGGCGCATAGCGACGCCAGATCAGCGCATTGAAGAAGTCGTGCCAGTTGTCGGCGCGTGTCGCGATCTCGGCGCGTGCATGGATGCGCGACTCGTAGTGCAGGCCGTCGGCGAGCAGCTGCGGTGTCTGTTCGACGAAGCGCCAGCCCGAGCTCCAGCCGCGATTGAGTTCGTCGACACCGGGAAACTGCTCGGCCGCGATCCAGTCGCCGGCCTCGCTCCAGGCGGCGAGCGGCGGCCGTTGCAGCGCGGCACGGTCGAACGCGGCGCGGGTCGGTGCGACGAAGCGCATGCGCCCGGTCCGCTAGCGCAGCCGTGACGCGCGATCGCGTCGGGTCTCGCCCACGCTGCGCTCAGTCCGGCAGGCGCGCGAACAGGTCGTGCTGGTCGGCATGAATCACGTCGACCTCGACGAACTGGCCCGGGCGCAGCTTCTGTCCGTTGTCGACGTGCACGACGCCGTCGATCTCCGGCGCATCGGCGGCGGAACGCGCGACCGCGCCGTCGGCGTCGACCTGGTCGACGAGCACCCTGATGCGGCGGCCGATCTTGCGATCGAGGCGCTCGGCGCTGATCTCGGCCTGCACTTCCATGAAGCGCTCCAGGCGTTCTTCCTTGATGTCGTCGGGCACCGGGTCCGGCAGATCGTTGGCTCTGGCGCCCTCGACCGGCGAATACGCGAACGCGCCGACGCGGTCGAGCTGCGCCTCGCGCAGGAAATCCAGCAGTTCCTCGAATTCGGCCTCGGTCTCGCCCGGAAAGCCGACGATGAAGGTCGAACGGATGGTGAGGTCGGGGCAGATCGCGCGCCAGGCCTTGACCCGCGCCAGCACCTTGTCGACGGCACCCGGACGCTTCATGAGCTTGAGAATGCGCGGGCTCGCATGCTGGAACGGGATGTCGAGGTACGGCAGCAGCTTGCCCTGCGCCATCAGCGGCACGATCTCGTCCACGTGCGGATACGGGTAGACGTAGTGCAGGCGCGTCCAGGCACCGAGTTCGGACAATCCTTCGCAGAGCTCGGTCATGCGCGTGCGGTAGGACTTGCCGCGCCATTCGCGCTCGGCATACCTGAGGTCCACGCCGTAGGCGCTGGTGTCCTGCGAGATGACGAGCAATTCCTTGACGCCGCCCTTCACGAGTTTTTCCGCCTCGGCCAGCACCTGGTCGACCGGGCGCGAGACGAGATCGCCGCGCATCGACGGAATGATGCAGAACGTGCAGCGGTGATTGCAGCCTTCGGAAATTTTCAGGTACGCGTAATGGCGCGGTGTCAGTTTGATGCCCTGTGGCGGCACCAGATCGATCAGCGGATTGTGTTCGGTTTTCGGCGGCAGGTATTCATGGACGGCGGCCATCACTGGCTCGTACTGCGCGGCGCCGGAGATCGACAGAATCTGCGGATGTACTTCTTTAATTCGTTCGGCGTCGGCGCCCGAACCCATGCAGCCGGTGACGATGACACGGCCGTTTTCCTTCAGCGCCTCGCCGATGGCATCGAGCGATTCCTGCTTCGCGCTATCGATGAAGCCGCAGGTGTTGACCACCACCACATCCGCATCGTGATACGTCGGCACGATGTCATAGCCTTCGAGTTTCAGCTGCGTGAGGATGCGTTCGGAATCGACCAGCGCTTTCGGGCAGCCGAGGCTGACGAAGCCGATTTTTTTCGTATCGGTCTTGCTCTCGGAGGGGCCGGGTTTGGTTTCGGACGGGGAAACGGACATCAAATAAATGCTCTGCAAAACACCGCAAATGGCGGTGCGGTCTGACGAAGGGCGCGTAGTTTACCCGAACGAGGGGCGCTCCGCGCGGCGCTGGGCTATGCTAGCCGCCGTTCAAAACGGTGCCTATACGGGGATTACGAAGAGATGGTTAAAGCGAATAAATACTGGGCGGCGGCGTTGATCGGCGCGGTTTTACTAGCCGGTTGCGCGACGGTTGATCCGACCCAGGATGGCGGCCAGCGCGTCAGTCAGGCGTGGTTGCGCAACGAACCGGTGCCGTTGCTGCGGCCATCGTACGGTAAGGCGCTGACCACTCCGATTGCCTATCGGATTCAGCGCCAGGCGCTCGATCAGGTTGTGCAGGGGCGTTCGCCGGATGGTTATAAAGCGGGTTTAACCAGTCTCGCCAGTCAACAGGCATTCGGCGCGAGCGAGCCGATTGCAGCAGTGCTGCTGCCGAACAGTGGCGTGAAAAGCCGCGAGGATGGTTATCACATCGATTTGCGGCAATACCGTCAGCCTTTTGCCGAGGTGGAGATCGGCTTTCGGTTATCCGAAACCTTGCGCCGTCCCGTTCGCGACGTAAATGAATTACGCACGCTCGTGGCCGAGGTATTGCCGGTGATCGAGTTACCCGATTTGGCGCATGCCGGAAACGACAAATTTCATCCGCTCGATCTGATAGCGACGAATGCTGGCGCCAAGCATTACATCGCAGGCCGTGGCCGCGCATCGAGCGTCACCGATCCGAACGCCATTGCTGTGACGCTATATCGCGAGGGCGAACCGCTGACGCAGGGCACGGCGTTCGATGTCGTCGGCGATCAATGGCAGGTTCTGCTCTGGCTGGTCAATCGCACGATTGCGAGCGGCTGGGCCATCGAGCCGGGCCAAGTGCTCATCACTGGCACATTGGGCAAAGCGGTACCGCTCGAACGCGGGTTGTATGTCGCCGATTACGGCCGTTTCGGCTCAATTGAATGGTGGGTGGATTAATCGCGCCTTCGGATTTTAAATATCGAGCCGCATCGGGCCACTGTGATTGCGCACCCGTAACCCTTGGGCGCGCAATAGTGCGAGCAGTGTTTTACTGTCGTCCTTGTTGAGAAAGTTGCCGAGCGGAATTTGCTCGTTGTGATCGCATAAGAATATTTTCAGCGGGTCCCACGGATGGGGTTGAACTTCCACCGACAGCGATACGGTATCGCGCGGGAATTGCCAAGTGAAGCGCGGGTAATACGCGCCCTTCTGCAAAATCAATTGTTGTGCACGAAAGCGCAGTACATGCCGCTGTTGTAGCTTCCAGCAGACGTAATACAGCGCGAAGGCCAGGCCTGCGATTTCAATACCGGCGAACGGCACAATTGGCCATAAACCCAGATAAACAAAGACGCTCGCGATTACCGTCCACCACATCGCAAACAACGCAATGATGAGTTTATTCAGGCGCCAGCTGGCCGAGCGATTCGGCTGAGCGATCAACAGCGATTCTTCGGCGGATTCCTGCAATGTGACCATCGGCGCGCTCACGCGAATGAAGGCCACTCGATTCTATGCCACTCGATGAGTGCGGAAAATGGCGATTAAAACGGTACCGGCGCGACAAAGGTTTGCATTTCACCGCTGAGCGGATGCGTGACACGCAATTGGCGAGCATGCAGCGTCAATCTGCCCCATGCGTTTTTTGCCTGTTCGTGCGCGTAAAACGGGCAGCCTAAAATCGGATGACCAATCTCAGCCAAATGCACGCGCAATTGATGAGAGCGTCCGGTGATGGGTTGCAATTCGACGCGCGAAATATGGCGTTCACTATCGCGCTGCATCACACGGTAGTGCGTCAACGCGTTTTTACCGTTTACGTAATCGATAATTTTGCGTGGCCGATTCGGCCAGTCGACGCAGATCGGTAAATCGATGCTGCCTTCGTCGTTCGACGGCAGGCCCCAGACCAGCGCTTCGTAAAATTTTTCGGTTTCGCGTTTTTCGAATTGACGATTCAAATGGCGATGCGCTTCCGGCGTGCGCGCGAGAATCATTAACCCCGATGTGTCGAAATCCAGCCGATGCACAATGCGCAGCTCGCCGAATTCACTGCTCAACCGCGATGGCACGCAGTCGCGGTTGGCCGGATCGCGTCCTGGCACCGATAACAGACCATACGGTTTATCGACGACGACGATTGCGTCGTCGGCGTGGACGATGTTGATCGGGCGATCGCAGTACGGAACGATAAAAGTGGAGGAGGTCATTGCAGTCAGGCACGGGAAACGGCCGCGTATCATAGGGCCGCATTGCCGGTCATGCTACTTCGCGAAACGATCAGCCATCTAGGTTGCGGGGTCCGGGTAGCGCAGCTTATCGACGATCAAACCAAAAAACTGGCTCGATTCCCCCTGCTGATAAAACCAGCCGAGATGTTCGCCGCAATCGCTACAGCGCGCTAACTGCCAGCTGTGATTCTTGAACCAGGAAAAATCCTTAATGGCGGGGCCGCTGATATCGCAGCCCGGCGCGACCTTGAAACAACCGATTACATAGTGAAGGCCACCCGGATTGACGAACCGATGCTGGTGATTACCGGCAATGGTGAGTTCGTCCTGTCGACTGGTGACGGCAGCCCGGCAGAAATGACACAGAATCAGCTCGGTTTGCGGGAGTTGTTTCGTGCCTTCCAAATCGGGCAATAACGTATTTAACGACGTAGCTGTCGGATGCTGCATATACCATCTTGTCGAAATCGTAAGCCCGCTATTGCGCGAGCTTAAATACCATCGGGACTAAAAATTCAAATACGTTGCCTTCCAGCTGGTCGCTCGCTTTTGGAAACGGCGCCGCTTTTTTAACGGCTTTTAGCGCCGCTTCATCAAGCAAATCGTCGGCGGATTGCGCGATCTCGAAGGAGGCGAGATTACCGCCGCGATCGATGCGCACGCGCATCATCACCAACCCTTCGATATTGTCTTTCTGCGCGCGCTTGGGATATTCGACGTGGCGTACAACGAGTTTGCGTACCTCACCCAGATAGCTGTCGTACAGCCGCGCCTGGAGCTCCTGCTTGGC